>NZ_JAUBUI010000186.1:0-2545 GCF_036705385.1 Microcoleus sp. B3-A4
TTTAGGGCAAGTTAAAGTTGAGGATCATTCCAACGAGATTACGGCAATTCCGGCACTCTTAGAATTATTAGACCTGACCGGGGCGATCGTTACCATTGATGCGATGGGAACGCAAACCGAGATTGTGAAACAAATTCGCCACAAAAAAGCTGATTATATTGTATCTCTTAAAGCCAATCATCCCACTTTACATTCTCAGGTTAAAGAAGGGTTTGATACCAGAAGAGCTAATAACTTTGAAGGCATTAACGTTAGTTATAACCAACAGATTGAAAACGGACACCATCGCACTGAAAAACGTTATGTTTGGGCTGTTCCTTTAGAGGCTTTCGCTGGTCTTTATCAACAAGACCAATGGTCGGGACTGCAAACCATCGTCATTATTGAAAGAATCCGCCATCTTTGGAACAAAACGACTCGTGAAGTCCAATTTTATCTAACTTCTCTGCCTGCGGATGCTCAAGCTCTTGGTCGTGCCATTCGTCAACATTGGACGATTGAAAACCAAGTTCATTGGACTTTAGATGTCACGTTCCATGAGGATCAATGTCGGATTCGTTCAGGTCATAGTCCTCGTAATTTTGCCATCCTGAGACGGATGGCACTTAACGCTCTTAATCAGGAGAAAACTTTGCAGCGTAGTCTTCGTCAAAAAATCAAACAGGCTTCTATGAATAATGATTATATGATGACTGTTATCAACTCCTTTTGTCAAGCTTGATTGAGATGCTCTTACCCTGCATATTCAATGAGCATATCGGTTGTGTAGGAGTTTGGCTCCACATAAAAAAGACAGGGCTTTATTGATAAGTAAGACTTATATCAAGAAAACTTTTAGAACCCCGACTTCTTAAAGAAGTTGGGGTTCTGGGTATTCTTTGATATAAAATCTAAAATCGATTGACTTCCAGAGGTTCTGAGGCTGATTCATTGTCTGATAGATTTCTCTTTCTGTTAGCAAGGCGACGTTCCGGGTCAATTCCCTCGAAGGTTGGTGGAACCAAACTCGGAGTACCAACAACACTCCAAAAACTATCAAAAATGCGCCTGTTGATAATATTTGAACCCAGGGAGTTTCCAGCGATCCTCCCACGATAACTTCTCGCAAAACTGATACAATACAAACTTCTACAGCCACGACTATCGAAACGCGCTGCTCTTGTAAATAAATAATTATCCGCCGAGATCATTCCACCAAAACTAATAAAAATAGAAAGTCGGCAGTCACTGGCTAAGAATTCAAAGGAGGCAGTAGCGATAAAAACATTTCTCGCAGTTAGAGCACCATAAAACCGAACAAACCGATCCACAAAGAAATGATAATTAAGTCTTGAACTGCTTCTAAAGCACTGACTATTAGTTTCAGATTCAACCATTACGAAAGGTGATTAATCTGATTATTTGAACTGTTTTGCATAGACGGCTGCTGCAAGCTGTTTCACTTGCTTACAGCTTAAGTTAAAGTGAGCTTATCTTTGATAAAAAAACGGTTTAATTTATTTATAACCATCCTAAAACTCCGCTCTCTTGACAATTTCCCACCACCTTTTATTTACCGCGCAGGCGGGTTGACATTTTGCCAATGATTGTGGTATTTACGGCCTGCTATTAGTAGATTTGACTGGTCAAAAGCAGAAGTCAAAATCCTAAAATGCTGCAACTGCTATAAAATAGGAAAATTGTAAAGAATTATTTACCACAGCTTGATAAACTCAAGCTAGCGACTCTCGGCTTTAATCATACAAAAGCCGGAAAGTCAACCGAAAAACCAAAAGTAATCCAGAGAGGATTGAACACAATGGCATTTGAACTCGCACCATTACCCTTCGCCGCTGACGCCCTAGAACCAGCTCATATGTCGGCCAACACGTTTTCGTTCCACCACGACAAGCACCACGCTGCTTACGTGACCAATCTGAATAAACTGATTGAAGGGACTGAAATGGCGAGCAAATCCCTTGAAGAAATTGTCAAGGAATCTGCTAAAGACCCATCCAAAGCAGGCATTTTTAACAATGCAGGTCAAGTTTGGAACCACAATTTTTTCTGGAATTCCCTCAAACCGGGCGGCGGCGGCACTCCGACAGGAGCTTTAGCTGACAAAATCAACGCCGACTTCGGCAGCTTCGACAAATTCAAAGAAGAATTCAAGACTGCTGCGACAACTCAGTTCGGTAGCGGCTGGGCTTGGCTAGTTGTGGACAACGGTACTTTGAAAGTTACCAAAACTGCCAACGCCGACACCCCGGTAGTACACGGCCAAACTCCATTGCTGACTTTGGATGTCTGGGAACACGCTTATTATTTGGATTTCCAAAACCGCCGTCCCGACTACATTACTAATTTCTTGGATAATTTGGCTAACTGGGATTTCGCAGCAGCAAATTTGGCTGCGGCTTAGTAGCCTCTGAGTTTGAGGGCTTTAGTCCTCACTAGAAACCGATAAAGTTTGTAGTGAGGACTAAAGTTCAATGGCACTGAAAAAGTCTCAATCACGCCCTCCGTTTAGATTTCAAGACAGAGCGAGGTTCCTGCATTCGAGGAT
>NZ_JAUBUI010000059.1:0-40272 GCF_036705385.1 Microcoleus sp. B3-A4
ACTTTGACTAAATGGTTCGTTGAAATCTTTTGTCGAAGTGAGTGAAATTTTGGATCATTTTTTCGTTGGAACACTCTTACAAAGAAACTGTACCGGACAAGTCCTGACAGTCGGCGGGTCTCCGTAGAAAGTATGTTGGATTTTATACGGTCGGCTTACTTGTAAAATCACTGTTTTGTGCGGTGCTATACAGTCGCACCAAAATGCTGCTGGGGCTTTTTCGCAAGTTTACACAAACACTCATATATTTAAAGATTTTGTAAAGCTGTTGTCGGCATCAGGTCACTCTCAGCAAGCTATGGCGTAGAATACAGGTATCAAGGGGAAAAATACAATCGAGAAGACCTGCAAAAAATCTAGTTGAATACAAACAGAAATCGAGTTATAAATAAAAAAGTAGAGCTGATTTTACCCGACGTAAAGTAGCAACAATAAAATTCAAGCAAATTTTGAACCCTGCCATTTAAATAATTTAGGTAATGATTTCTACCGCCGACCCCACTGTATCCATCATTATCCCAGTCCACAACGGGGGCGCTTACTTCCGCACCTGTTTGTCAAAACTGGCTCAAGCTGTGCCCAGGCCGATCGAGATTATTGTAGTAGCAGATGGCGAAAGCGATGGTTCCTGGCGTCTGGCTCAGGAATGCGGCGCCAAAGTCATCAGGATTCCCGAATGCGGGGGGCCAGCGCGGGCAAGGAATTTGGGTGCCCAAGCTGCAAAGGGAGATATTTTGTTTTTTGTGGATGCTGATGTGGCTGTTTGTCCAGAAGCTGTCGGGTATGCGATATCGGTGTTCAAAAATAATCCCTACTTAGCTGCTTTCATCGGCTCTTACGACGATGATCCTGGAGATCCCGATTTTCTATCGCAGTACAGGAACTTGCTGCACCACTACGTTCACCAAACCGGTAACGAAGAAGCTTCGACTTTTTGGGGAGCTTGCGGAGTGATTCGCCGGGAAATTTTTTTGCAGATGGGCGGCTTTAATGAGAGTTACCGCCAAGCTTCGATCGAAGATATTGAGTTCGGCTACCGTTTGAAACAAGCAGGTTATAAAATTCGGCTGTGCAAAACATTGCAGGTGAAGCATTTAAAGCGGTGGGAACCGATTGGGATGGTGAAAGCTGACTTTTTCTACCGAGCGCTGCCTTGGACAGAACTGATTTGGCGCGAGCGCCAATTGAATAACGACCTCAACTTGCAAGTTTCGAACCGCCTCAGCGTGATTTTAACTTATGCTGTTCTGCTGGCAGTTGTGGGGACGTGCTGGTCGGTGAGCTGCCTGGTACTGGGTAGTTTGCTGGCAATACCGTTGGTAGCAATTAATGCACCGCTTTACCGATTTTTTCACCGTAAACACGGTATCGTATTTGCCCTGAAAACAATTCCCTGGCACTGGCTTTTCTACTTTTACAGCGGACTGGCATTTGCGATCGGCACTGGTCGCTACTTATACCAAAAAAAGCCCTGGACTGGCAAAGTTAGCTTGCCAGTATCCGCTCCATAAATGAAGGCCAATCGTCCTTTAACATCAGGTCGCTCGATAGTGTCTCAGCGTATTCACTGGTGCATATATCACTGTGACAAGTTATAAATAACTGTATAGTTTGGATTAAAAAGCTGGAGGTAGGCTGAGTGAAACATTATCCTGTTGCGATCGTCGGTGCAGGCCCTGCGGGCTTGACTGCTGCCTACGAGCTAGTCAAGCAAGGCATCATCCCGGTTGTACTAGAAAAAGGTGATAAAGTTGGGGGAATAGCTCGCACCGAAAGCTACAAAGGCTATCGTTTCGACATTGGTGGCCACCGCTTTTATACTAAAGTAGAAGCCGTGCAGCAGTTGTGGCAAGAGGTGCTGGGAAATGAGTTTATTAAAGTGCCACGATTGTCCCGAATTTTTTATCGAGGTAAATTTTTTAACTATCCGATCAGTGCCTTCAATACTCTCTTTAATTTGGGCCTAATTGAGAGTACGCTGATTATTTTGAGTTATCTGAAAGTGAGAATTTGGCCGCTTAGGGAAGAAAAAACTTTTGAACAATGGGTGATCAATCGTTTTGGCGAACGCTTGTATAAAACATTTTTTAAGACTTACACGGAAAAAGTTTGGGGCATTCCTTGTTCGGAAATTCAAGCAGATTGGGCGGCGCAGCGGATTAAAGGATTGTCGCTTACGACTGCAATTATTAATGCTTTGTTTGGCAGCAACGACACTAAAACATTAATCAAAGAGTTTGATTATCCGGCTTTGGGGCCGGGGATGATGTGGGAAAAGTTCGCGGAAGCTGTGGAGAATAAAGACGGCAAAGTTTATCTCGATACTAAAGTGATTAGCTTTGAGCGTGAAGGTAATACGATTAAAAGTATTACTGCGGAGCAAAACGGAGAATTAGTTCAATATTCTGCTGATAATTTCATTACGAGTATGCCGATATCGGCGCTGGTAGCAAGAATGAAACCGCAGCCGCCCGAAGAGGTATTGCACGCCGCGCGATCGCTCAAATATCGAGATTTTTTGATTGTATCACTGATTGTCAATCGCAAGGATTTGTTTCCTGACAACTGGATTTACATTCATTCCCCCGAAGTCAAAGTGGGACGAATTCAAAACTTTAAGAATTGGAGCGCCGCTTTAGTTCCCGACGCCAGCAAAAGTTGTTTGGGAATGGAATATTTCTGTAGCGTAGGCGACGAGGTTTGGGAAATGTCGGACGCGCAACTTATCGAATTAGCAACTCGCGAGTTGGTTGGTTTGGGTTTAGCAACAACGGCCGAGGTTGAAGATGGAGTTGTCATACGGCAACCCAAAGCTTATCCAGTCTATGATGCCGAATATCGAGGACACTTGCAGGTACTTGAAGGTTTTTTGAAGGGAATTGAGAATTTGCAAACGATCGGGCGAAACGGTATGCACCGATACAACAACCAAGACCATTCCATGCTGACGGGGATGCTGGCTGTGAGAAATATTCTCGGCGAAAAGCACGATTTGTGGGATGTGAATACTGAGCGATCGTACTATGAAGACTTTAGTGTCGATCGCTCAAAAGAAAAGAAGGATTCGGATTTGATTTCGCAGTCCATATAGCCAGCCGAGATAGGGATTGGTATGAAAAAAGCGAACCTGCCGAACTTAATCGGCTCCGCAGCAAGCATCTTCGTGCTCCTGCTTTCAGTGCAGCGGTTTGTCCCTATCCAACTCGACTTAATTGAAGCGATAGCCGCGATCGCTTCTGCTTGGAGCGTTTGGCTGCTTGCTAAAAACAATCCCCTAGGCTGGTGGATCGGCTTAATCGGAGTTATCGCCTACGGTGCGGTGTTTTATCAAGTTAAACTTTACGGCGAAGTAGCGCTTCAATCCTTCTATTTAATCACGAGCTTGCAAGCAATTTATATTTGGCTGCGCGGCGGCGAAAACAGCACAGAAAAACCTGTATGTCGCATGAACCAACGCTGGCTAATCCTCACGGCAGTCTTAGTTACAGTTGGCGTATTTGGCTTGCGAAAAGTATTAATATCTTTGGGCGGTGCAGCACCATTTTGGGATGCCCTGACCACCATCTTAAGCGCGATCGCCCAGTTGTACCTGATGGAACGCTATCTCGAAAGCTGGTATTTGTGGATTGTTGCAGACACGATTTACGTTCCCTTGTATGCCTCGCGCGGGCTATATCTGACGAGTATTTTGTACGCGATATTTTGCTTAATGGCAATTTTCGGACTGCAAAATTTTCAGCGGATTTACTCGGAACAAAAGTTAAAATAGCAGCAATCTTTATGATACTCGGTGTTACTGTAGGCAAATTTTACCCCTTCCACAAAGGACATGACTACTTAATTGGAGAAGCTAAAAAAAAGGTTGACCGTTTAATCGTTCTCGCCTGTTACAAAACAAATCAAGCAGTTGCAGGAAGCGTTAGAGCCGACTGGATTCGGTTTTTGCATCCCGACGCAGAAGTTATCGAAGTGCTCGACGATTTGCCGGAAGCCCCCGAACCTTGGGTTCAGAGGACTCTTGAGGTGCTTTCCGGGCGAAAACCCGATATCGCTTTTACTTCAGAAGATTACGGGGAACCTTGGGCCAAACTGATGGGAGCTCAACACTGTGCCGTCGATCGCGAACGACTCAAATTCCCGATTTCTGGAACGCAATTGCGATCGCACCTAGCCGAACACTGGCAAATGCTGACTCCCCCAGCCAAAGCCTACTTTGCCAAACGAGTCTGCGTGCTGGGTGTAGAATCGAGCGGCACAACTACTCTGGCACGATCGCTCGCACAGCACTACCAAACTGTTTGGGTTCCCGAATACGGCAGGTGTTACTGGGAAGGCAGGCAATATTCGCCCGATCCTGAAATTTGGGACAGCTATGAATTTGTAGAAATTGCCAAGAAACAAGCTGCTATAGAAGACCATATTGCTACTCGCGCTAACAAAGTCGTTATTTGCGATACAGATTCTTTAGCTACTTGTATTTGGCACAAACGTTACCTTGGTTCGGAACACCCGACGGTCGAGCAAATTGCAGACAGCCGCCGCTGCGATTTGTATATTTTGACTCAGCCGGATTTCGGGTTTGTTCAGGATGGAACGCGAGAAAGCGAACATTTACGGATGATTATGCACCAGTGGTTTGTTGAGGTTCTTCAGAATAAAGGAAAGCGGTATATTACTGTCACAGGAACGCACGAGCTGCGAATGTCGGAGGCTCTACGGGCGATCGATTCACTGTTGGTGTTTGAACCGTTAAAGGAGCTAGAGTAATGATTAATTATGAATATTTTAGTGCCGAGCGCTCAAAAGAAAAAAGCGATTCGTCTTTAATCTCGCAATCAAGCTGATTTGACGCTGGAGGGTTGAAAAAGGGAAAGGAAATCTGTATTTTCCTTTCTTTTTTAGTTTTTAACTGGTTGAACAGGTTTTAACTGGTTCCCCGGAAGCTCCTGGAAACCCATTGACCGAGGCTCGGCCTCGTTTCCTCGTCTGGTACGCCTTCCCAGGAAGATCGCGGGAACGAGAGAAGAAGCTTGTGGCAGCGGTGTATCTTTAAGAGTTCACGTAAAACTTGAAAATCTGTGCTAACTCTTGACTTACAGACTTAGAGAGTGGAAATATGCTAAAACGCAAGCAACAAACGAACCAACCTATGAACTTTTCCAAGAAGTCAGGGGGCAAAAGTGCCACACCCCCAAAAACCAACTCAACACAGAATCTCGGCGCCGCAGGATTGCGGAAATTACTTTTTGCCGCCGGAATAGCCTCTCTGTGCGCTAGCTGTCAAAATCCTCCAGCACCAACCGCTACAACACCCGGAGCCAGCCCCGGAACCAGTCCCGCAGCCACTCCCGTCGCAGTCAGCAGCCCCGGAGACCCAAATACTGTCAAAATTGTCTCCATGCTGCCCATGACAGGCAGCGCCTTGGGTCAAGCTCAAACAATGGTCAACGGCATCCAACAAGCGCTGGCCGAAACCAACTCCAAAGCTTGCGACGGCAAAATCCAAATCCAATACGAAGTTTACGATGACGCCACCGCCGCCGCCGGCAAATGGGACCCGGCCCAAGTAACGTCGAACTCCAACAAAGCCGTCGCTGACGGTTCGGTAGTTGCCGTCATCGGTCACTATAACTCCGGTGCCGCTAAACTTTCCATTCCCGTGCTCAACCAAGCTAACATCGTTATGATCAGTCCGGCCAACACTTATCCGGGACTGACTAAACCAGGAAAAGGCGAAGCCAAAGAACCCAACGTTTATTATCCCGCTGGCACTCGTAATTTCACCCGCGTTGTCCCCGCTGACGACCTTCAAGGGGCTGTAGCTGGCAACTGGGCGAAATCTTTAGGCGTGCAAAAAGTCTACATTCTCGACGACCAAGAACTCTACGGCAAAGGCATCGCTGATGTTTTTGAAGCCACTGCGAAAAATTTGGGAATTCAAGTCCTCGGAAGAGAGGGAATTGATATTAAAGCTAGCGACTACAAGGCGTTAATGAATAAGATCAAAGCTTTAAATCCCGACATGATTTACTTTGGAGGCACTACTCAAAGCAATGCCGGACAAATAATTAAAGACATGAGAAATGTCGGAATGACGCCTGAGGCAGTTAAGTTCATGGGGCCTGACGGCATTAAAGAGCAAGCTTTAGTTGACGCGGCGGGCAAAGATGCCGAAGGAATTTACGCTACTTTTGGCGGCTTGCCTCCTCAAGAATTGACTGGTGCGGGCGCGAAGTGGTACACAAGTTACAAGGCCAAATATAATGCTGAACCGGAAGCTTATGCAGCTTACGCCTATGAAGCTGCTAAAGTGGCGATCGGCGCAATTAATAAAGTTTGCAAAAATGACCGCGCTGCTATCCGCGAAGCTGTCTTGGCAACTAAAGATTTTAACGGGGTACTCGGCACTTGGAGTTTTGACACCAACGGCGACACGAGCTTGACTACAATGTCAGGAAATGTTGTTAAAGGTGGCAAGTGGGAGTTCGTGAATGCGCTCAAGACCGAATAATTAATCAGAAGGAAGAGGGAAGTTCGGCAACGGATTTTATAACGGATGTAACGGATGTAACGGATATCGGGAAGAAGGAAGGAGGAAGAAGGGATAATAAAAAATTATACCTTTTTCCTTCTCTCTCCAATGTCCCATGCCCAATTCTCGATTCCCAATTCCCGATTCCCGATTCTCAATTCCCAATTCCCAATTTCCAATTCTCAATTCCCAATTCCCAATTACTCAAAAACATGAAGAACTGGAAAAGTATTCTCTTATATCTAGGTGTAGCTTATATAGTTTTGTTGTTAGGGCCAATTGCCGGATTTGACTTGCCCAAAATCATGGGGGAAATAGCCAGCAATCCTGAAGTTTTGATCCAACAATTATTAGTAGGTCTTGTCAACGGGGCGCTGATTGCAATTATTGCTTTGGGTTACACTATGGTTTATGGCATTATTGAGTTAATCAATTTTGCTCACGGCGATTTGTATATGTTGGGTGCTTTTGCTTCCCTAACCGTGTTCGGGGCTTTTGGAATGCAAGATGGCGCACCTTTAGGTATTGCTATACCGGTGATGTTAGTCGCTTTAATTGTATGTTCTGTGTTTTGTGCTGGGCTGAATATTGTTGTGGAAAAGTACGCTTATCGGCCTTTGCGAAATGCTCCCCGTTTGGCTCCTTTAATTTCAGCGATTGGAGTTTCTTTTATTTTCCAAAATATGGGCCTGTTTTGGGGAGGATTGAAAGCTTTTATTCCGGTGATGGGTTCTAATTCTGCTGCGCCGAAAAGTTTTCCCGATTTGTTACCGCGAGTTGATATTTTCAAAGCTTTGGGAATTCAAACGAGTATTGTATTTACTACAAAAGATTTAATTGTGTTGGTGGTGGCGGTGGTATTGATGGTTTTGCTTCATGTGTTTGTGCAATACACTCGTCTGGGAAAGGCGATGCGGGCAACTGCTCAAAGCCGCGATGCTGCTAAAATTATGGGAATTAATGTGGATCAGATTATTGCTCTGACTTTTTTGATTGGGGGAGCTTTGGCGGGTTCGGCTGGGATTCTGGTTGGTTTGTACAACAATACTATTGTTTTTACGATGGGGTTTACGGCAGGTTTGAGGGCTTTTACGGCAGCAGTTTTGGGGGGAATTGGCAATATTGTGGGGGCGATGTTAGGAGGGGTTTTAATTGGGTTGCTGTCGTCTTTGAGCGATCAGTATTTGTCGAGCCGCTGGACTAATGCTTGGGTGTTTGGGGTTTTGGTGGTGATTTTGGCTTTTCGGCCTGGGGGTTTGTTGGGTGAGAATGTTCAGGAGAAGGTTTAAAGGTGCAGGGTGGAAATGATGGCAACAGACATTTATCATAATAATGTAAGCACTGCCTTAGAAAAAGTTTAGGACTCGTGAATCTAGACGGAAATCAATCACTCCTTAGCTTTGGGTTGTATCAAGCATACTTTCGCAACTTGACATAAACATGGTCGCTTCCGAATTCCCCAAAAGTTGACAATGATCTAAAAGCTAATGGTAATTGTTTTTCTAGCGACAGTTTTTCATGTTATCAATCAATTTCAACAAAATTAAGGAGCTGGAAGTCTCGCTTATAGCTCCTTTTCCTAATACTTGCAGCCCAAAATTTTAGACAGTTAACCGTTCCACCAATTCCTTAACTGGTGCTTCACTGTCACCTGGCTGCTGCACCCGAATTAGCCACCCTTCGGCTTTAGAGTAGTTATCTTTTTGCAACTGTTTGATGGCTTGTTTGAAGTTCAACTGCACGCCCCAAACATCGCTCGTGAAGCGCTTTTCTTGCTTCATCTTGTCAAAGAACCCGACGGCTTCGGGGTGAGATAAACCGCCTTCGGTTTTGGCAATAGAGAGCATCTCTTCAAACACATCATCCGCCATCTTCGCATCCCCACAAACGTAGTAATGGCACTTGGGATGACTTAGCTGTTTCCAGACATCCTGGGATTTCTGCTGCATCAGGTTTTGCACATACAGCTTTTGGTCGTCAAGACGGGAGAATGCTACTTCTAAACCAGAAAGCACACCTTGATGCTGCCACGTCTGCATCTGCTCCTGATAGAGGAAGTCACTGCGATCGCGACAGCCAAAGTATAAGGTAGCATCGCCCAAGGGTTGTCCTTGCTGCAACAAGGCATCTCGGTACTGGAGGAAAGCAATCAGCGGAGAGACTCCCGTACCTGGGCCTACCATCAGCATCGGTGCATCAAGTTCGCTAGGGGGACGGAAACTAGAAGTGCGGACACCGATGCGAACCTTCGCGCCGGGTTCCAGTCCAGCTAGGTAGTTTGAACAGAGTCCTTGACGGGTTTTGCCTGCATCCGTTTTGATTTGTAGCACGCCAACGGTGATTTGTAGCTGCTGGGGATGGAGTAAGGGAGAGGAGGAAATCGAATAGAGGCGCGGTTTTTGCTTCGGTAGCAACTCTAGTAAAGGGTCGAGGGTAATCTCTGTCGAGGGAAACTCATCGAACAGATCGACAACACTCATGAAGTTGTCCGCGATCGTTTTTTTGAGTAAGACGCTATCGGGATTATCCTCTGCCTGCCGGAGAATTTCTAGCCAGGTTTCTAGGTGATGTTTCTCCTGGGGATTTTGGGCGACGGAGTAAAGGTAGGCAAGCAGTTCGTTGAACGGTTCCCGCAAAGCTAGATCGAGTTCTTCGGAGAAAACCTGACCTACGGTTGTTGGGACGGCTATCGGGGGTTTGTCCTCTATCTGAGTGCCATTTGGTGTTACGTAACCAGCCGTGAAATAGGTGTTGGGCGCGACTGAAAGCCGATCGCACAATCGCTGGATTAATGCCGGTGGATTGCAAGGATAAACAGCAACGTGATCGCCCGTTTCGTATTGCAAATCGCTATTGGAAATATCGAACATGATATAGCGAGTAGAACGACTGCCAGGAATCACTTCTAGGAGCAATTCTTCATTGGCAACGACAGGAACTTCAACGTCGCGATCGCCACTCACTGTCACAGGTGAAACGGTTGCGGCTTCTGCCTCACTCAAAAACGTGACGTTCAACTTTGGTGCATTTGCGATTGTGGCATCGGCGGCTGTGACATCTTCACCTAACACGCGGGAGACGAGTCCTAGCCACTGTTTGAAGGTGTCAGCTTGTCCCTTAATTTCATCACCTTTGTGTAGTGGCACAATGCGGTTAGCCCCTGCCTTCGCGAGTGCCTTATCTACCGAAATGCCGGCGGCACAAAAGTGTTCGTAAACGGTGCTGCCAATTCCTAGTACAGAATAGCTCAACCCACTGAGGGAACCCGCAGGCTGTTTCTTCAACCACTGAATAAATTTTTTGCCGTTTCCGGGGATTTCGCCATTACCGAAGGTGGAGGTGACGATCAGAAGGAGCTTTTCAGAGGCAAGAGTATCGGCGTTGTATTCATCCAGTGCCATCACTTTCGCTTTGTAACGCTGGAGTTGACGGGCGGCTTTCCGCGCAAAGCCTTCGGCTGTACCTGTTTCAGAGGCGTAGAGAATCAGGATGCGGTCTTGCTTGTCGTCGTTTTTGTCGGTAGTAGTGATGAATTTTTCCAGATCCATACCATCTTCAACTGCCCAGCGATCGGCAGCATGGTGATAGGCAGGGTCTAGGTAAAAGTCGCGCATTTGGTGATGCCAGACTGGACAGGTACTCCCTCCGGCGGGTGGCACAATCCAACCCGCATCTCCCGGACACTCTCGTCCTGCTTTCTTTTCGCGTAAGTCGTGGGCCATGAACTGGCGGGATGCCGTCTGGTGATCTACCATCGAAACTTTGGCTTTCTGGAACGAGTACAGGATGGCGATGTTAAGTTCCAGCGCCACGCGATCGCGCCACAAGGTTTGCTCAGAACTGGTATCCAGCTTGAGCAGTTTGGCGATGTCCTCCGTCTTGTCGTAACGCCAATCTTCCAGGAAATCCCGCATAATCTCAGTCCCCATGTACCAGCCATTGAAGGGGAGGCAGGCGTAGGTAACACCGCCAATGTCCATGCGGAAGTTGCTGATGGCTGGGATAGCGTACCACTGAAAGCCAAGCGACTTGAACTCTGGAATCGTGGGATGCTCAATTTCTACTTGCAGTACATCTTCCTGATTAAACTCATAGAGCTTCGGCTCCATTCCTACGGCTTCAATCACCAAGGGCAGGATATCGTAGGGCGTGCGTGGTTCCGGTGGTTGCCAGCCCAGCTTCAAAATTGCTGTGGTCAGATCGAAGTTGGCACCATCGCCCATAACACTCCCGTCCGGTTGCTCGTAAGCGGCATAGCGAATTAGTTGGGAATTCCAAATGCGCGGACCCCAGCGTTCCTTCGGCTGTTTAGGACGGAAGACAGTCATGGTGATCTGGATGTTGCCGCCGTTGGTAGCAGCCCGCAGGTGTTCTTCTAACTCGCGGAACATCTCATCAGGGTCGGTGACATGGCGGCGATCTCGCACCACCATATTGTTCCACTGAATTCGAGCAATACACTTGGAAGCATTGCGCCACGACAACTGCGCCCCATAGGCTAATTCTTCATAGGTGTGGGTGTAAGTGCCGGTCGCATTCACTTCCTCCTGAATTTCTACCCAACGCCGCGCCCGATCCTCCGGTTCCCATTCCTGCTCGGTTGCAATCTGATCCAAATACTGCTTTGCTTTTTTGAGCACTCGCTCCTCATTTAGCATGGGCAGCTTGATGATATTCGTGACGCGATCGAACAAGGTCTGCCACGCTTGGCGTAACTCTGGCGAAAAGTCCGGTACATACTTCTCAAACAGCACAAACATGGTGTCGGAAATAGCCGGATAGGCACAGGATGGCACTCCGGCGCTGCTATGTACCTGTCCTAGGAAGCGTAATTCTCGCATCATCTCATCAGTGCTCTCACTGCTGAGACAGCGCATGAGAAATTCTAGCGATTGGAATAGGTGAATGGACAGATAATCCATGTCTGTCCGTCCGAAAATCGGCAATACAAAGGGATACTTCTCAAACAGGGTTTGATAAAACGCTATCCCCATTTCCCGCTTGTTCTGGCTGAACACTGTCCAAGAGTCTGCCATTTTTTGCAGCAGTTGGGGAGACAGAGCTTCCTCGTAGCGACGTATTGCCGCCACCATTGGCACAATCACATAACTGTTGAAAAAGCGGTAGACAGCGGATTGGGTTCCTTGTGCTAGATTTTCGCGATCGTACTCTTCTAGATACGGAATCGACGGCAGCATCCACATCCACACCTGCCGCGCCTTCAACCAGTGATGAGGACGCATCCCCACATCGGCAAACAGCGCTCCGTAATCCTTAACAGAATCGAAGCTATCCCCTTTTTCTGGAGGCACACCCATCAAGGGTTCCCCAACTATGTTTTGGGTATAAGGCTGAAGCTGATGTACGCAACAGTCAAAGAACTCATAGAAGTAGTCGGTGATGCTGTCCAATGCTTCCCCGAAAAGGTACTCTAGTTCTGGCTCCTCCAACAAGAGGCGCTTCATGAACTTTTCCATTTGCAATTCTTTCCACGCCCGCAGCTTGTTCCACACATCTTTGACAATGACTTCCTCTTGCGGCGTGAGGGAAACGACTTCGGGCATCTCGAATTCACTCTTGCCGTTGCTCTGAGTTCCTGATGCGTGGAGGCGACGATTTCCGTTCTGTCCCAACAGCGTCAACGTGCTGCTACTTCCCTCACTGGTACTTTGGGTGAGGCGAGTTTTCAGCTTTAACTGAGGTGCTAGATTCCAGTTCGCGATCGGAAATTCCAACTCGGCGCTGCTTTCACCATTCAGACAATCCTGCGTCGCCAATGTCACCGTTGCCGCATCTTGCCAAGGCTGAGTGATGTCCCCTTCTCGGTAGCATAGGGTAATTGCGATCGTGCAGTCTCCCTGGTTTTTCAGATCCAATAACCAGCTTGGTTGCTTGCGGCTAAAGGAATCCTTTTGCAACAAAGCTTGCCCCTCATCGGAGAGCATCTGCACCCGGCACTTGTACCTATAGTTGTCGGAAGCGGGGAAATCGGTCGCCGAAACCTCGGTTAAGTGGATGATGCGTTGATTGTCGTGCATACTAAGGTGAAGAATTATGTAAGGAGAGCAAGCCGACTCCCCATGCAGCAAAAGCTTAAACTATATGTTAAAGATGAAAAATAGTCAGCGTTCGCTCGGCCTAATCTTCATACTACTAAAAAAATAATCAATGGGGCGAGCGGCAGCACTTAACTTTTATTTGCAATTGTAACATAGCGCTTCTCAATTGAGTGGAATAGTGTACACCCAATTAAATATTCCCTGGTTTGAGCCAGCCAAAAACTTCGCCTAAAGTCAACTGCATTTCCGGCATAAAATCGGGCATCGGAAGTATATCTGTTGGTTCTTGCAAAGAAATAGGCTGCTGCCTTGCGGGATAGGCTAAAATGTTTTTTTCATGGGGATCGAGCAACCAACCCATCTGACAACCGGCATTCAAACAGTGCAAAATATTGTTTGTGACTTTGGTTTGGCTTTGGGCTGGGGACAATATTTCTATTGTCCAGTCTGGGTGAGCATTAAATGTATTGGCAATTTCGCCGTCAGCGTCTAGGGAAATGCGATTCCAAACAAAAATCGCGACATCGGGGACAATAGAACGTCCGCCAAACGTGCAGCGAAGTTCTGGAAATGCCCAAGCAATCCGCTGAGGTTTGCCCGCTGCATTAACCCTCGTGATCAGTTCTCCCTGAATTGTACTGTGTTTTCCTTGCGGCATAGGTTTTTGGAAAATTGCACCTTTGATGTATTCGCTAGCGGGTTTGGTTTCTGGGAGTTGCAAAAACTCGTCGAGGGTGATAGTTTTTTGAGGTGCTTGTACCATATAGCGATCGCCCGTTTGAAGTGTGTTGCGGTAACAGTTCCAGTATATTTGAAATTTCGTCACTTTTGGTGCAATAATCGAACTCAAAAGACTCTAAACTGTAGCTAGCCAGATCGACCGTTTCCACGATAAGCAGTCGCTCACATTGATTGAGGCAGAATTTGGCACGGCCCGCGTCAGTCGCATCTATAACTGCGATTCCTAGCATTCTTTCATCTAACTACTGACTAATGACTAATAACTTCTTCCTATGTCAAAAAAAATAATTAAAGCAATTAAATCGAGCGGTATTTTAGGGGCGATCGCCTCTTTGACTGTTCTGTTATTCGGCGGTTGGAGCGGCACCGTGATCGGCTGGCTGATGGGTACGGCGGCGGGCTTTATTAGCTGTCGAGATCAGAAGGTTTATAGCCCGAAAATGGGTGCTGCGATCGGCAGTTTAGCGGGATTGGGATTGGGAGTTTGGCTGTTAGTTGCGAGTGTGGTAGAAGGGGTTTTGATTAGACCTTTGTCTGGTCAACCTGCTGTTGCTTTGCCGACGACGCTGCTGTACGGGATTTACAGTTTGACGATCGCAATTTTGACAGCTACGTTAATGGGTGCTTTGCAGGGTTTGCAGGGGGAACGCCAGCGGCTGGCAACTCTGGTAACATTAGCTTTTATTCTAATTCTATTTCCGTTTATCGACATTCAGGCTCAGACTGGCTGGATTGCTACTGTAGTACAGATTCAAATCTTTATTATGTTGGCGCTGGGTTTGAATATTACTGTAGGTTTTGCGGGCTTGTTGGATTTGGGATATGCGGCGTTTTTTGCGATCGGCGCTTACACGACGGCTTTGCTATCTTCTGGGCAGTTAAATATTGCTTGGAACTTTTGGGTGGTACTGCCGATCGCGGCCGGTGTAGCTGCGATCGCGGGCGTAATCCTGGGTATTCCGACACTGCGGCTCAAGGGCGATTATTTGGCGATTGTTACCCTCGGTTTTGGCGAAATTATCCCCGTTGTCTTTAGGAATTTAACCGCGATTCGGATCGACGAACCAGTCTCGAAGATTGTTGCGGCTGTTTTGGGTAAACCTGAGTTGGTGCTGTGTCTGGTTGGGTGCGATCGACCTTTTAACCTCACCGGCGGCGAAGCGGGAATAAACCCGATCGGGCGTCCATCTCTCCCCATCGTCGGCACTTTCAGCACCGGTAACTACTTTCCCTGGTACTACCTAATTTTACTGCTAGTTGTCTTCGCTTACTTCATGATTTCGCGGCTGCGAGATTCCCGCTTGGGCAGGGCGTGGAATGCCATGCGCGAAGATGAATTAGCGGCGAGTGCGATGGGGATTAACCTAGTCAAAACCAAACTTTCGGCTTTTGCGATGGGAGCGACGTTTTCGGGCTTTGCAGGCGCATTTTACGCCGCCTATATCAGCGCGATTTTTCCCAGTGTTTTCGATTTCTCGGTGTCGGTAATCATCCTGTGTATGGTGATTTTAGGCGGTTTGGGCAACATGACCGGGGTGATTTTGGGGGCTATCATTATCATGTCTGCCGATCGGCTTTATCTGCCACAATTAGCGCAAGTCCTCAAGGGTTTTCTGAATACTTTTGTACTCCCCAGGATTGCAATTCCCCAGTTGCGAGACTTTCTAGCAACCAGTTTAGACCCGATTCAAATGCGCTTATTTCTATTCGGCCTAACTCTTGTTGTCATGATGCTCGTGCGACCGGAGGGACTGATTCCTGATAAAATACACCAAGCTGAACTGCATTCGGATGCTGAAGCGAGCAATGAGTCTTTAGCAGATGCGAGAAGTCAATAAGTAGGTAAGGGCAAAAACCATAGTATTTTGTAGGCGGGTTTAGCTAAGAATCTAGGATGCAAGGGAGTTTAGGGGTGTAAAAACCCCGTCCCCATCTAATGTTTATTTGTAACCAACTACTTAGTAAGGGTGAAAGATTAGCCATGAAAAATGTAACTGGTACTGCTTTTATCGTTGCGGAGTTTAGAGCAGAAGAGAATGAAGAGGCAATTCCTCTGTATACTGATCATGTAGTAAAAATCTGGCTGAATGAGGAAACAAAAAAAATAGCTAGCCACATAGCTCAAAGCTCTCCCGCAGCTAAAGAAATGGTTAAGTTGCGGACTAAATATTTTGATGATGTTTTGTCAAATCAAATTTTAGGAGGTTGCAAGCAAGTAGTTATTTTAGGTTCGGGTTTGGATACTCGCGCTGCTAGAATTAATGGAGAAAAAGTCACTTATTTTGAAATAGACGACCGCGCTACTCTTCAATTAAAAGAAGAAACTCTCAAAGCTAACAAAGTTACTGCCAATGTTCGCTACCTTCCCGGCGATTATGTAAAAGACGGTTTAATCTCCTTGCTGAAACAGAGTGAATTTGATTTCGATCGACCGACATATTTTTTGTGGGAAGGCAACACTACTTTGGTTGACAAAAAAGATGTAATATTTGTATTAGAAAAAATTCGGGACAATGTTCAAAATTTCCGATTGTCCTTTGATTATATGTCGGAAAAGGTGATTTTGAGAACAACGGGATACCAAGATATCAATGATTACATAGATAAATACGAAAGTATGTATGCACCGTGGATTACAGGGTTTGAAAACATTGCAACTTTGGCTGAGGAACTCAATCTCAAAGTTATTGAAAACTTTTCGACTGCCGATTTACACGCACAATATCGCCCTCGCCGTTCGCTAGAATCTAATCTTTTTAAGTTCTATTTTGTCTGTACGTTAGAAAATGTAGTAGGGGGCGTCAGTCAAGAGATTTGAGTAAACTCAAACAATTTGCTGCTGACGCATTTTATCAAAGCAAAGACGATCGCACTTTGTCTGTACGCTATAAAATGCAGGAGGGTGCGTCAGTGATTTCTTGGACAATCGCAAACCATTTATTAGGTCAAGCGAATTCGTAAAGAATCAATCAGACGGTGTTTAGTCAACCAATCTTCTACCTCTGGCGTTAAAAGTCCCCGGGTAGCACCCTCATTAGCAGCCACTCTCAGAAAACGAAGCACTGCTTCAGGAACTTCATCAGCATTTAAGCCATCCCAGCACTGCTTTAATTCCTCAATTAGCCGATCGACTTTATCAAAATCCTCACTGCTTTGGGGAATTGAGTTATACTCCCGAATTTGCCCATCTAAATTTCTAATTCGTTGGAGAGTTGGCTTAAAGGCCGAAACTTTATCCAGCACATTCAGGATTTCATTATTCGTGCTCGGCATCTTTTGAATTCGGTACAGCCACCAAGCTTGACTCAATTGCTCTCTCAGAGCTTTTTGTAAGTCCTTTACCTTAGAATCAAAATTATTTCTGTTGAAATTTTCATTGTCTATAATCCACTCAGGATCTTCCTGAAATTTTGCTTCAACATTAGCAATAAATTTCAGCAGACTGTCAGCCTTTTGATTTAAATCTAAATTGGCAATTTCTCTTTCGCGAAAAGCTCTCAAAGATTGCACAAAAAGTAGAGTTCCAGTGACAGCTTGCTCGATCTGTTTTTGTCGAGATTGAAACCCTTGATAATTCTCTGCATACTTCCGAAGATTAATTGTCTTTTGAGACAACTCACTCAATTGATAGGATTTTTCTAGAAGCATATTGTCTATCCTTTAACCTCAGTAATTAGATTCCGCAGTTTAGCCAATCCATCTTGAATAGCTCTATGGCTCGATTCTACTGTGCCACCGCCTGACACTTCTAACTCCTCAATCCGGTTATTGACCTCGGTTAGAGAAGCATCAAGAAAATTATTGGTACTATTGAGAAATTCGGCAGATTCTGTCATTGCTTTTTGATGATTTTCGCTGAGATACTTCAGCAGCTTCCCAGGTTGAATGTCTGGACTATCTTTTTCAATTTGCAAGCGTTTCATGGTATCTACATAGCTAGAAAGCCCGATGACCTTAAACTGTTTCAAGACAGATGTTAGGTCATCGAAACTCTTCCTTCCCCGAAATACAGCAGCGTCGCTTGCTCGATCCATTGCCTGTTTTACAACATCAGAAACATCCTTTTTATTGATATGTTCTCCTAGTTCAGATACTAAATAATAATAAACAGCGAGTTGCCGATCGCACTCTTCTTGAATCGCTTTTTCTAGCATTTCATCCACCGCTTGACGCGCTTTATCAATTTCCGAGAACTTCTCCCGAACATCAGCCGGAATTTCAGATTGAGGCTGCCAAGATTTGCTAACCTGCTTCAAAGGTTCCAAAATTTGAACAGTATCAATAATTTGAAATTGTGTAGAACTTCCTTTCGTGCAAGCGGTTCGACTCCTAACAATGTCTAGTAAAGCTTGGCGGTGTTTTTGTAAAGTACCAAATAGCTTTTTCCAAGTAGCTGAACGATTTTCTAAATCTTTGGGCTCTAGTTTGAGAAACAAAGCATTGATCGAATCTTCAGTAGAATTGGTAGAATGTCCTGCCATTGTGGCGGCGATCGCCAGTAGTTCAACTGCCGCAGGGACAGGGTTCCAAGGTTCCCCAGACTCGCGGGGATACAGGCGAATTTGCTCAACTACATATTGACTCCATTTTTCCAGTTGTTTGGCGTAGGTGCGAAAGTAGCGAGATCCATCGGGGAACTTCCAATGCTTGTAATGGTTGTATTGCAAAATACCTTGAAAGGCGATCGCCGTTTCCCCAAACTCCTTTGCATCATCAGGATTCAGAGGAAGAGATAGTTTAACTCCAGAAATCGTCTCCCTCGTCACTTTTCGACTATAAAAAGTAATATTTCTGCTTTTAAAATATGTCGTCCCACTACTAGCAAAAACCCCCTTAAGCAGCATTTCCGTATCCCATTCGATCCGCTCGCCGATAGCTGAGTAAATCAACGGCCGCAGTTCCCCAGCGATATCTTGCGGGAAACTTTCTTGAGTGTTGTTCCACCTATCAAGAAATTCTTTTTGCCTAGTCAGCTTGTCGGGAACTTGTCCGGCTGCTGCCAGATTTTTTTTAGTTTGAGATTGTGACTCAACTTGATACTTACTAACAGCAGACCTAGACTCTTTAGCACCCGAAATAGATGATGATTTTTTTGTAGGCTGAACCTTCACGCCCAGCGCCGGAATATCAAATGCAGAGTGAACTTCTGGGTGCAAATCACAAAGCTCGTTACTATCCGTCCACAAATCTAGGAGAATCTGGCGGCGATCGCCATTTTCTGGATCTTTCGCTTGAATATCTCCCTGAACCATTGCACTCAGCCGCATCTTACCAAAGTGTTCTCGCACAGAAATAGCAGGAAACTCTCCGCCCTCGATATCAGCAGCAGAATTTTCTAGCGTCCACTTAAGAACATCTTTAATCAAAATCCGAGGGTTAAAATTGCCGGGATTGACTCTAGAAAGCATTTGTTCTAATCCTTCAGGCGTAAAAGGATACAAACCCAAACCGTCTGCTTCTGAAAAACCTGCATGACAAGCTAATTTATGTTCGCATTCATTGCAAGCACTAGGTAGAGATTCTCGATCCGCACCTTCGCGATTGCGAGAGTCAGCCCACCAATTTTGAATTGTTTTATCCTCCAAACGCACGGCGTTGAGATATCGACCCACAAATTGTTTGATATCTGCATAATTCACTAAAGATTGTTCGCCAACTGTGCCAAGGTCAAGATTAACGCTAAAAGTAATCCGCTGTTTTACAGTATCTAACCTCAGACTGTCAAAATAGCCCGTAGTACAAGCTAGCGCCGTTCGGATCGCGCACAAATGTTTGCCACCAGCTTGTTGAGGTCGCGCTAAAACAGCTTCTAAAACTTCGCGATCGATGCCTTGCAATTTAGCAAAATCTTCAATCAGCAAAACTAACTCTATTCCTTGTTGGGCTAAAGTTTCGCGAACTTCCCCCATCAATCTTTGTAAATCTTCCCGCCCCAAGCTCAAAACCTGAGCTATGGCTTCATCTAAGTGTCGGTTCAACCAATCTACAGTTGCCCTTTGAATATCCTCATCGCCGATGAGTAAGCTATAAAATTCCCGCGCAGACTGCCCAGCTTTTTGCAAGTTTAAAACATTGAGAGGCAAGTCATTTAGCGAAAAATGCCTCCGTTCTTCCACAACTTCTACCGTATCTCGCTGTCCGAGAATGTGGATAACTAATTGATGGATAATACCCCCATCCTTTAGCCAGTATTCTTTTCGGAAAAATGGATCGTATAGGAAAGAATCAACAGCACCAACTAGGTAATCTTCCACGTCCGACAGTTTTGTGCGATCGCCCCGACCATTTGGGCCAACAGCAGCCGCAAGCTGATTCAGAAGTTGTTCCCGCGCTTGGGCTTCTGTCAAGCTGCTAGTGGCTCGATTTAAACGCTGCCGGTATTCATCAAAACTTGCTCCTGGCATCCCTTCTAATATTAAACTGATAATATCTTTGAGATTCGTTCCTATTTTGGGTATAAGCAAAACTCGGCGCTTTTGGGTCGATTCAATATTGGCGGCCAGCCAGCGAATCAGGTGAGATTTTCCCGTCCCAGAACTGCCTAAAACTGGCACGAAAGCGAAATCTTTTTCAGCGAGAAAGTCTTTCAGAAATTGTTCCTCACTGTAGGTAACACGCGACGGTGCATCGATAAGTTCCTGGCGGTACATGGCAATTGGATGGTGAGTTGCCAGAAATATACTATCTGGAGTTTGCGTAGCCTCCACACCCATTACGCGGCGAACGCGATCGACATCCCAGCAAACAAATTTTGTAAAAGTCATAGTTCTACTCCCGTCCAAATAATATGAGAAAATCCTGCTTCTTTGTCACCACTTGGAAAGATGAATAAATCGGCATCCGACTCTTTTATAAGCTGGATGCACTTATCATCCTGAAGGCGGAATAAAGCAAAAGCCGTGCTAGTTGATAAATGATTGGGTAAGCGACCACCAATTTTTTCTTCAACCTGTTCTCGAAATTTTCCAGTTTCAAACAGAGGACATTTTTTAGCTAGACGATCGATAAAATCTCGAATTGAAAGTTTAGCTTTTGCTTCTCCTTGAAATAAATCCTTTAAATTTCGTCTGAGATAAGCAGTTGGCTCAGCCACAACAAGTTTTTTGTTGGAATCTGAAGCATGACCCCAAGCAAACCCTAAATAACACATCCAGTCCTCGACTTGACCAAACAAACTATTGCTGGATATTTTCAAATCTAAAGACTCAGCAACTCCCTGATCTGCGACACGCTGTTCTACTTCTTGCCATGTACCGGGAGCATCATAAATATCCTGTGCTAAATACCATGCTATTAACCGACCTAAATCTTCTTCATCTTCGTTATCAGAAGCAAACAATAGCTGTACCAGCGTATCGGGTAACAATTTATCACCCATTTTAGGATGTCGAGATGCTTCGGGAAGCTCAAAATTTATAGCAATATCATCATTGTCTGCGATTAATAAGCGACATTTTATGCTTTCTCGCAGTGCTGCATCAAACATCGGATGTTCGGCACTTTTGTTTCTCCCTTCTGACAATTCATCTGGAGAAAGCAGCCGAGTGAGTTTTTCCTTGTTTTCGCGCTGTTTGGGTGCTTCAAGTAAATATCTAAATATTCCTCGCATTCTGCTAGGAGTAGCCAAAGCAGTTTTTAAGACGCTCATAAATTAACCTCCCTGCAAAAATGGTTAAACATCAAGTATCTGCCTGAAAAAATATTAATCAGCTTGCGGTCATCGCGGCTCGGATCGGGTGTATCTACGGGAAGCATAATGATTAGCGGAGCTTGAGAAGTTCTGTTGAGTGACAGATAGTTGTGAGGGATAGCCTTTTCGGGCGGATGAAATATCAGGGTGGGAATGCGCGGCATCAGCATGGGTTCGTATTTTCCAAACACAAATATACAAGCATCGGCAATTCCCTTTGTTTCTGCTATCAATATACTCTGAAATTCATCAGCCACCACCAGATTATTAATTCCCTGCTCGATTAACCAGTTAAAAAAATTAGAGCTTTTGAGTTTCCAGCTTTGAGATTCAAGAGACTCATAGAAAACGAGCATTAACTTATCTTCTCCCAGCAAGTATTTGAGTTTTTCACCTACAAAAAAATTCGGTTTTTGCCATACAGGTAATGGCGCGGGTATAATTCCCGAAAACTCTGGTTCCCTGTTTTTTCTGCAAACAGGACATCCACCGCAAGCGGGAGAAACTATCACCTGTTTTCTCGGTTCTGGCAGTACACGGGCGGGAATAGTGTAAGCTTCAGCAAAGATTTCGGAAATACAGCGTTTCGGCCGCAAAACCTCACGCATCAATTGCAGGTTTTTATAGCTCCAGTTTTGGCGCTGTTGGCGAATTGGCTCTACTTTATGTTCCCAAGTTTGACGATTCAGATGTGATTCATCTCGGATGCGGATGAACCGGGACTCTCTGTGCAGTTCCCAAGCTTCGTTATAAGCTGCTTCCGATTTAACATTTCTTCTTCGCGGCGGTTCCTCGGCATCAATATCGATTAAACCCGATCGACTCATCAGCGTTAAAGTGCGGATGTTCCAAGCCTGATTCTGTTGGCTGTTCATGTCAATGTCTCCTGGTTGTAAGGATGGAGGAAAATTGACGGGAACGCGAAACCGCCCATCGGGAAGAATTTCTTTCCTCAAAAACATACTTTTCCACCGCTGAAATCCCCGATCGATCGTTATGGCAGATTTGTCATTAAGCGATTTGGCAATCTCTAAGTCTTCATTGGTATGTAAGGTGAGCGAGATTGCTGCTTGGCCGTCTCGACCCCCTCGACCCACTTCTTGATAAAAGCGATCGATAGTTTCTGGGATGCAGACATGAAGCACGGCTCGAATATCTGACTGATCCACACCCAATCCGAAGGCAGAAGTAGCAACAACTATATCAACTCGTCTCTCGCGCAAATTTTCAATCAGTTGAGAGCGTTCTTCTGGGCTGGATTCCCCGGTCATAATCGCACACCGTTTGAATCCAGCCGACAATAAATCCTGTTGCCATCGCCGGACATCTTCGCGTTTGGTGGCGTAAACAATCAGAGGGCGGGGAAGATGATAAACTGCTTCAATTAATCGCTGTTTCCTGATTTCTTCACTTTGACACCAAGCAAACCAATAAGACGGTTCCGGTCGCAACTGTACGGCAGATATCACTTGAAACGGGCCGGGTTTCCCGAATAAAATTTCTAGGGTATCTAAACAGGATTCTGTTAAGGTTGCAGTCAGCAATAAACTTGTAAAAGAAGTTAAGCGCAGCAAATCTCTTCGCAAACCAGGGAGTTCTTGAAAAGCGGGGCGGAATTCATCGCCCCACTGTTCGACGATATGCGCTTCATCTATTACGAAATACCGCAGCATTTCTGATTTTGCGGCTTCGTAAAGAGCAGGTGCGAGAGAATTCATCAAGCTTTCGGGTGAGGTGAAAACGATTCGCTGGGTGCCGTTGCGAATGCGATCGCGAATTTCCTGCCGTCTCTCTTGTCCTTGCCCAAACTCGTCGCCATAATAGGCAGTGGCATGGTTCACAAAAGGTTTTAAAGCTCGTTCCTGGTCAATGGCTAGTGCTGTAGTTGGTACTACAACAACTGTTACACCAGCATTTTTCGATCGCACCAGCGCCGGCAGTTGAGCGCAAAGGCTTTTCCCCGATCCAGTAGGCAGGTTAATGGCGAGTGTCGAATTGTCAGGAGCCGTCAAAACAGCCCGAATTGCTTCACGTTGCCCTACACTCCGATACTTCTGCCAATTCACCAATTCCAGAAACGGATCTCCCTCTACTGGCTCGTAATTGCGGCGTTTTTTATCATCAAATACGGGTTTTTCAGGGGGATATTGTGCGGAAAAATCTAGCCAATTAGGCTGCCAAGGATGAGCGCTAATCAGATAGTAATCCGCACCTTCGCTCAAAATATCGATACCGCTTTGTTGCCACATTTCGCGATCGGGAAAAAGAGAGATCCGAGGTACTTTCAAAGTTGGGGGTATCCCGCCCTTTTGCTCGTATTCCCGCCGCAGAACCTGACGGATCAGAGCCGCAATATCTCCCATTCCCGGCGCATAAGAAGTTCCCGCAGCATCCAAAGTTTCCAGCAAGCGCCTGTAACCGACTTCTGAAAATTGACTTATATCGGCAGGAATCTTACCTATTTGGAGAATTTCTCTGAGCTTTTGAAAAGAATCAGCCATCACTCATCTCCCCCTTCCTGAGATTCAACCGGAGGTCGCCCAGAAACTACAATGAATCCTACAGAATCAAGCTTGATTCGCGGATGGCGAATTCCTTCTAAAATAGCTTGACTTAACGCAGTTTCTATGTTGACTTCTTTTGCTAGTAAAGAGTGCGAAGTTTGTTCGCTTTCAGCCATTCGGTTGAGGCGCAGCCGCAGTTGGTCTAGTCTATTTCCTAGTTTCTGGTCGGCGATTCGGGCGCGCTGTTCGCAGAGCGAGATAAAAAAAGTGCGATCGCGCAACAGTATTTCCGAAGTCTCACGCGCCTGACTGCAAAAATCAGGCCACTTACTCTCATCAACAAACTCATTGAGAACCGATAATCGACTTTTTGCTAAATTATAATCTCGGCAGAGAGGAGAACTTTTACCCTTGTACGAACCTTGCAGAATCTTCAAAACAGCTTCATCTTCAACAATGCTCATTGGTTCGTAGCGAGCATCAATAAAAATTGTCTCTAGGATTGGAGGAAATAACGCATCAGCGCGCCGTTTCACAGATACAAATCTACTTCGCTCCAGCTCAAAATCTGTTGAAACTTGCTGGGCTAATTCCAAATCAGCCTCGACTACATAATTAAAGCGAAAACCCAACCATTCCATCCCTTCCCCAGCATCCCAAGAGCGATCGCATCGCCATAGAGCAAAT
Source organism: Microcoleus sp. B3-A4 (assembly GCF_036705385.1). Taxonomy (NCBI): domain Bacteria; kingdom Bacillati; phylum Cyanobacteriota; class Cyanophyceae; order Oscillatoriales; family Microcoleaceae; genus Microcoleus; species Microcoleus sp. B3-A4. The sequence goes on from NZ_JAUBUI010000059.1 coordinate 24,214, forward strand.
GCTTGACCCCTGTCATCCCAATGGATATAAGATGCTAGTGCTTCCACAAATTCTTCCCCAATACGGTAGAGGTTGACACCAGGATATTTAGTTGATATTCTCCGGTTATAAGTACCAGAGGGTTGTGCATAAGCAGCAAAGCGAGTTTGCAGATCGTGGATGGGAATTAGAGTGCGCTTAGTAGGTTGATAACGCCCTACTTTTTCTAAATTCGGATCGTCAATTTGTTTGAAGTGCAGTGCTTGACATATCCAGTCTTCTGTTGCTCGTTTAATTTCCTGATGGCGAGCATCATAATCATCTAAAATTTGAAAATATTGGGTAGCGTTTTCATCCTGGGCATCTATTTCATCTAAAGCGTTTTGTTCGCTAATTTTTACCTGTTCTTGAGCAATTTCTTGTTGGATATTTCCTATCATTTCCAATAGTCCACTAGCACCAGATTGAAACAGAGTGGTTAGCAGTCCTGGTAGTTTTTCATCTACATAAAACTGGAGACTGGCAATTGATTGATGAAAGATGCCGAAACCGTCTTTTAATAATTGATACCAAGCATCGTGAGGGCTATCCTCTAAGTCTGAGCCTGCGAATACTGTAAATTGAACATCTAAAGGGCGACCAATGCGATCGATCCTACCAATCCTTTGTTCTAAACGATTTGGCGACCAGGGAAGATCGAAATGAATCATCCAATCAACAAATTGAAAGTTCCGACCTTCTTCAGCAGAGGAATCGCAAACAAGGATAAAACAATTTCGGTCATTTTTGAACTGGTTGAGGCTTTTCTCAACATGAGCACGGGACTGTCCTAATTGATGGCTAGCTACAGATGCCTGACCAAAGGTATCTGATAAGCACCGGAAAATTTCAGCGCCTGTTTGGGCAAAACTGGTGAAAATGACAATTTTAGGTAGGGGAGTTCCCGATATCGGTCTGCGGATTTGCTGTTGCACCTGTTCGAGCAATTTATAAAGGTTGCTGCGATAAGATTGAAGTTTAAAAGTCTCTGAAAGATGATACAGTATCACTATCTTTAGTAATTCGAGGCGAGTTCCTTCTTCTGAAGGTTGCTGAATAATTCTTAGTAAAGATTGCAAAATCTGTTCTTCCCCAGAAAATTTAGGGGTTTCTGTCAGAATGCGGATATTATCAGCACCAAATTCTTGAATCAAGGCAGAATGGGAGATGCCGCTTAAACGGGTTTCCAGCACTTGCGCTAAAATCCCTAACCAAGTCCCGCTAGCACGGAATAAAAGTAGAAAAATTTGCTGATATTGTTGTTGGTTAGGAGCGACTGTGCGCCATTCATCAATTAGTTCGTGAATTTCGGGCGATCGCTCATCTAAGTCATACTCTACTTTTGGTGTCACATTTCGGGCAAAAATTACATCTTCCACCGCAGCGCGACGGTTGCGGAGCATTCGACGGTGTAACCGATAGGTGTCGCTGATGTGGGTGCGAATCGATCGCACAATTCGATCTCGATCGGCCGGGAGTGTTTCTTGAGAAAGCAAACAATTTTGTAATTCCTCTACGAGATTTAGCAGATATTTATCTTCAGCAAAAAGGTTTCGCAGTTGGTTGAGGTTAGTTTTAAGCACAAACGGATTTGCTTTCTCTTTAAATGAGAGTAAAACTCGACCAATTTGTTGGCGGTTTTTCACCCTCGCACGAAAACCTTCTAAATCATCAAGTTGATAGGTGCTCGGATCGAGTAGGTGCAGCATCGCCAGGAAATCTTGCTCGTGATTGAGAACTGGAGTTGCAGATAATAGAAGTAGGCGATCGCTTTTATGAGCGAGGTGTTTGCAAGTCTGGAAACGGCTGCGCTTTATCGAATCTGAAGAGGTCGCCATTGCTGCAATATGATGTGCTTCATCTAAAATCAGGAAGCCCAAATCGGCATTCGGACTAACTCGATCGACATCCTCTACTGCAAGTACCTGGACACGATTGTCGAAGTCAGAGAGATAAAATTTATGTTGTAATTCTTGAAGCCACTGTTCCCGCAGGTATTGCGGTACTAGCACCACTGCACGTCCCTGCGGTTGATCGAGGAGATACTGGCGAAGAATAGCACCTGCTTCGATCGTCTTTCCCAGTCCAACTTCATCAGCTAAGAGGTAACGTTGAATGGGGTCTTCGAGTACGCGGCGGACAACTTCAACTTGATGAGGATAAAAATCAATATTGGCAGAAATCAGCCCTGTCATCCCGCGACTGACAGCGCGTTGTTCGATCAGACACTGGACAAAAGCTAAACGTCGATCGTGAAAGTAGGGCGTTTCCTGACCTTTCATCGCTAGAGTTTCGATGGGGTCATCGATGGGTAGGTTGCAACGAACGTAAATTTCCTGTTCAGCAACTCATGCTATCTTTTTATCGGGTAGATCGATTCGATACTGACCTTTGTCTTCGTCCCAGTCAAAAATTCGGCCAATTATCCATGTATCCTGGCTTTCTGGCTGGATGTAGCATCGTGTCTGAGGCGGGAGTTGAACTCTATAAAGCGAAGTTAAGGGTAAAGTTTTTTCAAGGCGTTGCCCAATTGAGCAGAAGTATTCAACCGTTGCTGTAGAGTAAGATAGCTCGGTAACTTTTCCGATTCCTAAGTCGTTGTTTGGCGATTTTTCTGCGGAGACGCTTCGCGATCGCACCAGCAAACCAAGCTTTATCATAGTTCCCGCCTCTACATACCCTCTTACTAGAGTAGCCCATCCCCATGAAAAACTAGCAGTGTAATTTAATTTTCCACCCTTTTTGTCCTTACACTCAAGGGGAAACCTTAAACCGAAACGCAGTCATGAAGCTTAGCCCAAGACTTTCTGTAACGCATTCCGATCCCCAAATCTTTCCGTGTGGTAACGAGCATCCCACCACAGCCAAGCTGACGCACTTTAACAGAGCCGATTTGGTATTATATAGAATCCCAGCTATCAATAGTCCGGACAGTTTTTATATGGCCCAATGGCTTATTCTGTAGGACTTTGAGCCACTGTGGATTAATTAAATCAATGTCAGCTCCACCCCTGACTTACATTTAATTCGACTTTTTTATGATCCTTGCCCTGCGTAAGCTTGTAGTATCGTTCCCAAAACTGTCCGGAGTATTGAGCTATAACAGCTTAACTAATATTAGGAATCACAACCAAAATGTCATTATTAGAAGCACACCAACTTACAATGCGATTCGGCGGTTTGACTGCCGTTAACCAGGTTAGTTTAACATTAGAAAAAGGCTCGATCGCCAGTTTGATCGGCCCCAACGGTGCGGGCAAAACTACTTTTTTTAATATGCTTACGGGTATCTACAGACCGAGTGCGGGTCAGTTGCTTTTGGAACAGAAGAATATCACGGGTTTACCTCCGGATCGCCTGACAACTTTCGGCATTGCTAGAACTTTTCAAAATATCCGCTTGTTTAACAACATGACTGTGCTGGATAATGTTTTAGTAGGTAGACACTGCCGATTGAAAACAGGTTTGTTGGGTGCAATCCTCCGCCCTCCTGCTGCGAATCTGGAGGAGCGGGAAGCTAAAATAAAAGCGCTCACTATGCTTGATTTTGTCGGTTTAGGTGTTGCTAAAGCGCCGGAGTTGGCAAAAAACCTTTCCTACGGCGACCAGCGCAGATTGGAAATTGCGAGGGCCTTGGCTTCCGATCCGAAAGTTTTGCTTTTGGACGAACCGACTGCGGGGATGAACCCGAACGAAACGGCTGATTTAACTCGCTTTATTTACCGGATTCGCGATGAGTTGAATTTGAGTATTTTGCTGATTGAACACGACATGAAAGTGGTGATGGGAATTAGCGATCGCGTTAGTGTTATGGAGTACGGTACTAAAATTGCTGAGGGAACTCCGGCAGAAGTTCGCTCAGATCCCCGCGTAATTGAGGCATATTTGGGAAAAGAAGAAGATGGACATGGTTAATGGGTAAATATCTCCATATTTTGATTAAAATTTATGTAAAGATAGCCCACAAAGAGCAATTATGTTGGAAATTAAAGACATTCACACCTACTACGGAAATATCCACGCTCTCAAAGGAGTATCGCTAACAGTCTCGCAGGGAGAAGTTGTGACATTAATCGGCAGCAACGGGGCGGGGAAAACGACCACTCTCCGCACAATTCAAGGACTGCTGCGCCCGCGCCAGGGCACTGTATTATTTGAGGGAAAGCCTTTAGAAGCACTATCTACAGAGGCGATCGTCCGTTTGGGGATTTCTCAAAGTCCCGAAGGGCGGTTGATTTTTCCGCGAATGACGGTGCAAGAAAACCTAGAAATGGGTGCTTATCTCCGCAACGATACTCTCGGTATCAAGTCAGATATGGAAAAAGCATTAAATTTATTTCCTCGTTTGCGAGAAAGAATTAGTCAAAAAGGGGGAACTCTCAGCGGCGGCGAACAGCAAATGTTGGCGATCGCCCGGGCTTTGATGTCGCGCCCCCGCTTGTTATTATTGGACGAGCCGAGTATGGGATTGGCACCGATGTTAGTCAGTCAAATTTTTGCGATTGTCCGCGATATTAATGCTGAAGGAACAACTATTTTACTGGTGGAACAAAACGCCCGCATGGCTTTAAGTGTAGCCCACCGCGGCTATGTCATCCAAACCGGTCAGGTTGTAGTCGCCGGTAGTGCTAGCGATTTGCAGTCAAATGAAACTGTTCGCAAAGCGTATTTAGGTGAAAGTTAAATATGGGCATTGGGCATGGCGCATTGGTTATTGAAACTGACAACTAACAACCAAAAACCAACAAATAACAAATAATATCGTTTCCGGTTGCATCGGTATTGTTCAAACAGTCAACAGTCAACAGTCAACAGTCAACAATTCCGGAGGAGTGCAACCGGAATTGATATAACAAATTACCCTATTTGCGATCGCAACTTCCCCGTTTCCAATTCCGTCTCAAAAGCCGCCCGCACCTTTTCCCACTCCGCTTGGGCTTCCAACAGGCGATCGCGCGCCGTACTCACATCAAAAACCTGTTCCCCTCCAGACTCAACCGCCACGCGACCCATATACTCCAACTCCTTGCAAACAGCAGAAAAAGAAACGGCTCCTAAATTGGCGCTGCTCGACTTCAGCGTGTGAGAAGCCAGCTTCAAACTATCAGCATCGCCGAGAAAAATAGCCTCCTTAATAGTTTCTAAATGTTGCGGTGCGTCTTCTAAATATATCTTAATCAGCTCCCCCAAAAAATCTGGGTCTTCATCATCGTCTAGCTCGCGAAGATTTTGCAAAATATGAAAATCAATCGGCGAATCGGCTCCCGGTTGAACCCTCGAAGAGCCCGCAGCATCACTGTCAACTCGATCAGAAATATCTTGATTGTTTAGCTCAGTAACCGCATCCAATTCATCCCGACTCAGAGGTGAGCACTTGCTCAAGGCGATCGCCAACTCTTCTCGGCGCACGGGCTTAGTAATATAATCGTCCATACCTGCTTCCAGACACTTTTCGCGATCGCCCTGCATCGCATTAGCAGTCATCGCAATAATTCTCGGCTTCTTGTTAGCAGGCCATTCCTGACAAATGCGGCGCGTCGCTTCCAGCCCATCCATGTTCGGCATCTGCACATCCATCAGCACAACATCGTAAGATTGCCGCTTCAAGGCCTCCAAAACCTCCAACCCATTAGCTGCAATATCAGCTCGATATCCTATCCTGTCGAGTAAATGCGTAGCGACTTTTTGATTCACCACATTGTCCTCAGCCAGCAAAATCCGAATCTGACTAGAATTAGTTGCATCCTGTCCGCCTGAATTCGCCGCAACCTGCCTCAAAACAGCAGGCGTCCGCTGCACGCGGTGTTGTTCTTGAGAATTTTCAAAATACTTCAATCCCGAAGTCAAAGTCACCACATTTGAAACTTCTCCCCTGCCGCTTCGGCCAGTAACATATCCAAAAACTTGCAGCAACACATTATAAAACTGGGACTGTTTTAAAGGCTTAGTTAAAAAAGCAGAAAAATGTACTTCTGTAGTTTCAAGTTTTTTCCAAACTTCGGCCTTACTTAAATAAGTAAACAGCACCAAAGGTAGTGCTATTTTGCGAGGGTTTTTAACGATGGCATTCGGATTTAGACCGTCGCCGCCGGACAAATTGCTCAGCTCAAATTTCCGAATCTCCACAGCCAAAGCCACACCGTCCATATCTGGTAGATTCATCGCCAAAATAGCTAAATCGAGCGGCGAGTTTCCTTTGATGATTTCCAAAGCCTCAGCACCCGAAGTTACAGCCACGGGTATCATTCCCCAAGACTCTGCCTGCCGGATCAAAACTTGCCGATTAATGGCATGATGCTCAACAATTAACAAGCGCTTACCAGCGGCAAATTCGGGCCTTTTTTCCTCAGCCCGGATGTCATTCGCTTCAGCAGTCACTGTAAAATAAAAAATCGAACCCGAACCCGATATCGACGGCGGAGTAAATTCTGCAGGCGACCTTCCAGCGATACTTTTTCCGATCGCAGAAACGGCCGGTTGAGACTTAGAACTTCCCGGAGTAACCTGGCTGACAACCCACATTGTACCCCCCATCATATCGCTCAAACGCTGGCTGATAGCCAGTCCTAAACCCGTCCCGCCGTAATGTCGCGTTGTCGAAGCATCCACCTGCGAAAAAGCTTTAAACAGGCGATCCATCCGGTCTGGCGGAATGCCAATTCCCGTATCTTGGACAGCAAATTGAATCTCGTATTGTCTGCTACGTGCCAACTCTCCCTGGTTAATTGCTAGCGGTCGCGGCTCTAGAATATTAATTTTATCTGGGGAACTGTTAGCAGCTACCTCTTCAATTTGCCTAGCCGTACAGCACACCACAATTTCTCCAGATTCTGTAAACTTAACTGCATTGCCCAGCAGATTTACCAAAATTTGGCGCAGCCTCGTGACATCCCCTAAAATGTTTTTCGGAACAGAATCATCAATAAAGTAAGCCAGCTCTAAACCTTTTTCTGAGGCTCTCGGAGCCAGTAATTCCAGAGATTCTTCTATACAGTTTTGCAGCTCGAAGGGGCTGCGTTCCAAATCCAATTTTCCCGATTCAATCTTGGAAAAGTCGAGAATATCGTTAATAATAGTCAGCAAAGCATCGCCACTGGTACGAATTGTCTCCACAAAATCCCGCTGTTCAGGAGTTAGTTCCATATCCAGCAGCAAGCCCGTCATCCCGATTACCGCATTCATCGGAGTGCGGATTTCGTGACTCATAGTCGCTAAAAATTCGCTCTTAGCTCTATTAGCAACTTCCGCCGCTTGTCGTGCTTGATCCAAAGCTTCATTTTGCTCGGCTAACTGCCGCTGTCGCTGAACTTCGGTTTCTAAAAGTTGTGCTTGAGCTAAGGTAATGCCGACTTGAGCGGCCACATCTTCTAATAGTTCTATTTCGTCCGGATTCCACTGGCGAGTTGCATCGCACTGGTGCAAAGTAATAATTCCATTCGGTTCTCCTTGATAGGAAGTGCGAACAGCCAACATAGATTTTAATCCGATGCGGCGGCACATCGGCCCCGAAGATTCCAGCAAAGGATCGGCAAACACATCGGGAGATGCCAGGGCTATATCCTCAGCGAGGAGTTTTTCGGTGTACGGGTTATAAGTGACAGAAAGTTCTAAATCTAAAGCCGATTCGTGACCGGGTTCTAAGTATTCCGCAACGCAAGGAAGGTGGGGATAAGGTTCGGAAAGATAGGTATGAATTGTACAGCGATTGACACCAAACACGCGGCCGATTTGGGTGGCGGTAGTCTGAAAAATTTCTTGAGTATCTAAGGTCGATCGCACTTTTTGAGTAATTTGTTTGAGTAGTAAAACGCGCTGGTACTGACGTTGCAAAGTTCGCTCTCGCTCTTCGCGGGCAATTTCTGCGCCGATGTAATTGCCCATCAACTTTAAAATTTCAAAATTCAGCGGTTTAAAAGGAGATTTAGTGGTGCGGGAAGTAAAGCTCAAAGTGCCAAAAATTCGCCCTTGCACTATTACCCTCGTCCCCACAAAAGCCTCCAACTTGCGGACGCTGTAAGCGGGGTGGTTGCGCCACTGAGTAGTGCCGACCGATTCGACAGAAATAGGTTCGCTCGATCGCAAAACCTCTCGCTCAAAGGTTCTGCTCAAAGCAAAACCGTCTCCTTTAGCAAACCCAAAGGGAAAATCTTCCGGTACATAAGCCGCAATCACTTCGTAGCGATCGCCCAAAACCCTGCCCAACAGCCCGATATCCATCCCAAACTGACTGCAACCCATTGCCAGCAACCGGATCGTTCGATCGTCAAAAGAGCCTTCCGAGGTCACCATTACCTCGTAGAGCGAGCGAATTGCCCGCTCGCTTTCCCGCAGTTCCTCAACTCCTTCGAGGCGGTTGCAGACATCGTGCAAAGTCCCGAAAATTCCCGCTATTTCGCCTTGGAAATTCCGCCGGACTTGGGCAAATAGTTCCACGGAAACAAAGCCGGAATTACTGTGAATTCCCAAGGAGTTTTTACCCGAAACCGACTTGGACTTAAATCGCAGTTCTCGCCGTTCAAATTCCGACTTCCCCGACAGCAAAGACTCCAATAAATTTGCACATTGCTCGCGCTCCTCTGGATGCACCCACTCTAAAAAATTAGTTTCCAAACTTTCGGAAACCGAAAAATTCGTAATTTCCGTCCAAGCGCGGTTGAGAAATTTCCAAATTCCCGCCGCATCTATGTGGAAAATTACTGTTGCTTTCAAAGAGTCAAATAGATGGAATTGTTCTAGATCGTGCTCGCGGTTTTTGACTTCAAACTGCTTGTTTGGAGTAATATCTGTATGAGTTCCTACTACCCGCAGCGGTTTGCCGGTAGCGCTGCGTAAAACTTGACCTCGATTCAGCACCCAGACAGTGCTGCCGTCTTTACAGTACATCCGATATTCTGCTGCAAAATCCGGTGTCTTTTGGGCGAAGTGTTCTTCTAAAGCTGCCTTTACCGAGTCAATATCATCTCGGTGGATGCGACTCCACCATTCCGATCGGCGATTCGAGATTTCCCCTTCTTGGTAGCCCAGCATTTCTTGCCACCGCGCCGAATAAAAAAACTCATCTGTTTCGAGATTCCAGTCCCAAATTCCCTGATTGTTGACTGCAGGGGGGAGATTTGGCCGCTCTGCGAAACCGTGGGGAGAAATTTCAGCCACCTCGTGGCTATTTGCTGCTGTCCGCTGTATTTCAGCAGAGAGTTTTTTGTATTGAGCGTTGCTAGATTGTAGCTGGCGCTGCAAAGCCATCAAGCCAGAATGCAGAGATTTTGAATCCAGCGCTTGTAAAAGGATAGTTTTAGGATTGATAATCCCGATCGGGTGATTTGTTTCGTTGATGACTAATAAAGGCAACTGGCAGTAGTGTTTTTGCAGCAGCGCGACGGCTGCTTCGAGGGTAGAGTGCGATCGCACCAGCGGCGGCGAACTGCTGCAAATTGCTCCCGCTTTAATTTTGTTAGAGTCTCTTCCCAGCGCCTGCAACTGCACAATATCCCGCGAACTTACCACCCCAACCAGTTTGTGAAGGTTGGGATTTGTAAATTTGGAATTGTGAGCCGCACCAGTCGATTGTTGATCGGGAGTTTCAGTGATTAATACATAACTAACATTGTGTCTAAACATCAGTTGCGCCAAATAGCGAACCGAAGAATTAGAAGGAGCGTGAATTATTCGCGAGCCTGCTATTTGAGGGATTTGATAAAGTTTAATTAAATTTGCGGGTAGTTCTAATTTCTGATTCAGAATTGGCAGGGGTGGAGGGAACGCGAAAGCTGCAGGTGGCGAAGCGCTGCTAATTGCTTTTGGTGTCGATTCCCCAATTCCCTGCAACATTTGCACCAAGCTTTGAGAGCTAATTAAACCGACAAGTTCTTCAGCCTCGCTGACGATCGGCAAATGGCCGATCTGATTTTTCTCCAAAAGATTTGCTAAGGCAAAAAAGTCGGGAATTTCCGATTCTCGGGCTACAGTTACGGTTCGGATCATGATTTGCTCGATCGCAAATCCGCTCAAAGCAGCCCCGATCGAATTTAGCTGTACGACATCTCGCGCTGTAAAAATCCCCAGCACTGTCTGGCCGCCCGCATAGGGAGCTTTTGAGCCGTTGAGACGCACCCCGTTGCCTCCTGCGTGTACCGCACGCGGTACGCCGTTGTAGAAACCCGACTGTTCCCGCGATTGTCGGGAAGTTCCGTTCATGAGATTTCCGAGTTGAAAATTCCCGCGCGGTTCTACCACGAGGACGTAACTGGCTCCTGTGCTACTCATCAGCTCGATCGCCTTTTCTACGGGCGTCTCAGGGGTGACGGTGAGGGGATTGCGGTTGATGACCTGACTGAGGGAGGGAATAAACATCAGGGGGCATAAAAGTGATATTTGTTGGAAAAACCCGCTCGCAAGCAGCAGATTGATTGAGAGGCTTTGCCCGCGAGATTTCCAAGCGCGCTCAAAGTTTCTGTACGATTAAACTCACCCCTACTTCCAGCATCTTGGCATTTAAAATTAATTCCGTGCCATATCCTGATAATTGACGGCTTCTGACTTTCAGAACCAATGCTATCTGCCAGACGGCGGACACGAAGGCGGGCAGGCAATTCCTCGCCTAGCTTAACTGCTGCGGGTTTACGAGCAAGAATTTCTGGGATTGTCTAGACTGCACCCTACTTTCTGGCCCTCAACGGAACTCTCGCTCGGATTCTGTTTGAGGCAAGATACCTGCACGCTACCAATTTACCAGCGACAGGAGGGGAATCACAACAGGACGACTTAGGTATGGCAACTGTGGAATTAGGGGTTCGAGGGTTCGAGGGTTCGAGGGTTCGAGGGTTCGAGGGCCAAATAGGCAGAAAATAAATAATTCTGAGCATAACTAATTCTATCTTATCTCAATTATGGCCCAGAGGATTTGAGCTTCAATTCTGGCGATCGAACTTGATGAGAATAGCGCTGTTCCCCGCCACCGCAAAACTCGCATTGCCACCCTTCAGCGTTAAGCTACCAACAACCTCATCCATTGTTTTAGAACAGAACTCCCGCACCGTGCCATTACCAGTTTTTATCAGCTCCGAAATATCAGCATTAACAGTGTAAGATGTTGCTCGGTCATTGACAACCAGCAAGTAAACATTCTTGCTAGCATCAAGAGTTGCAACTGCCATTAAATCCGAACTGTTAGTGATAGGAAAAAATGTAGTTTTTCCGCCCTGCAATGCCCTAATTCCCATCCGCAAAGCATAGTAGCCCGCGCGCCGTTTTCCCTCATCACCTAGCAAACCTTCCGCCAGTCCCTGTTTACCCCAGTCGTACAAACAGAATATGTGACTGCCGTAAATATAATTATCCCCCGGTTGGGAACCTCGAATTAAATTCTAGGCGTTGCTGAAAGACTAATGGTTATCATGGTAAAAATGGTAAAAGAGGAATAAGTAGAGTGGACGGAGGTTAATCCCGATGAAGTGTCCTAATTGCGACTCAAGCGAGATATATAAGAATGGTCATCGTACGGAGAGACAGTGCTACAAATGCAAGCACTGCGGTCGCCAATTCCTCGAAAGCTATCGCGATTGGAAATATTCTGACGATGTTAAGCAACTGTGCCTGAAAATGTACCTCAATGGTATGGGGCTGCGGGGCATAGAGCGAGTCACTGGAATCCACCACACTACGATCATCCACTGGATAAGGGAAGCTGGTTGCCAAATCCCTGATGCGCCTGAGCTCGAGGAAATCCCCGAAATTACAGACCTTGATGAACTCCAGACCAACATTTGCAACAAGCGTAATAAACTTTGGATTTGGACAGCAGTTAATCACAAGCAACCAGGAGTCTTAGCCTGGACAATCGGAGATCATAGTGCAGAAACTTTTAAGCCTTTGTGGCGGATTGTCAAGTGTTGGCAATGTTTCTTTTATGTTACTGACGGCTGGCCAGTATATCCAATTTTTATCGAAGATGCTGACCACATTGTCAGTAAGACGTATATGACAAGGGTGGAAGGAGAAAACACTAGACTAAGACATTATCTAGCTCGACTACATCGCAAAACCTTGTGCTACTCCAAGTCGGTTGAGATGTTGAAGTTTTCCCTACGGTTATTGCTGCACTATCTGAAATATCAAACTATTCCTTTACCGACTTAAATCATTACCCTTTCAGCAACGCCAAATTCTTAATCAAATTTAAAGCTAAAGATAAATCGCCGTAGCTAATTTCGTAAGTTCCCCATTCTCCTACCCAAAGCTGCGAGTTAGCGCGGACAGTACCGTTCATCCAGCCGCGCACTTGGCGGGTGTAGTTAGAAATATCGGGTGCATCTCAGTTTGGCAAATACATCAAATTGAAAGTTGACCGTTGAGATAAGCACAGCGAAGAGCAAGGATAGACGAAACGTTCTCAATATTCCATTGCGCTCCCGATATTTTCACCCTTAATCCAATGCGTTTAATTATTGATTCAATTGTTCCCGAACCAATCGAACTTATGGATTCTTCTTTGTAGTATTGGTAATTGACTATTCGACAGCGATGGGTCTCTAAATAATTGCAAAACGTTTTAAATGCTCGAGCTTTAAAGTCTTTAAATAAATTTATAACTTCATCAAGTTTGCCTTGCCATAACATATTTTCTACTGATTTTATTTTTTTTATTGAACCCCCTACCTTGTAGAGATTTTCTTTGAGATGATACCAATCTAAGATTTCTTGTCTTTGTTCATTGTCTCCAATTTCTTTAAATATGTTCCAAATCCCGGCATGACCATCCCCTAGGCAATACATAGGATGTAGTAATTTTTGGCTATTAGTCCCCTCAATTAAATCTTGATTGTTTTGAAAAAATGCTCCCGAATAAACATTATCTAAACACACGGCTTTATAGTCTTTCCAGTAACAGCTCTCGCCCTTTGTTTCGTTGCGTAGGCTGACTTTACCGCCATCTAATGTAATTTCTTTGACTCCTTGTTGAGATGTAGGCAATTCAAATTCTTGTCTGTTGACTAATCTTTGTAATGTACTGTGAGAAATTTTGATACCCGTAAATTTTTCCCAATCTTTTTCTGCCATTTGATAAGATTCATTGGCACTGATTAAAAGACAGCAATTTTCCATGAGTGGACTAAATTGACTCTAAGCTTTTAAGCCAAAATATTTTGCCTGATTATCTGTAATGTCGAGCGGTAAGGATTCAGGTAACATAACTCCTTGCTGGGCAAAGACTTTAGATCTGTAGATTGATGCTAAATCAATGTCTATTGTCAATAAACTGGGCGAAAGTTTGATTTCTGGTCACTTATTGACAATTAACAGAGCGAGGTAAAAGCCATAATTTAACCCTGAAACCCTTGCTAGATAAGCGTTGGAGCTGTAAGTTTTTAGACCTGAATCCTTACGTCGAGCGAGCCGATTATTGATTTTATTTTTCGGCGCTTTCCTGTTTTAATTCCTGATACTGATGAAAAAAAAAGCTACCTAGTTCTGGACCGACTTCTGATAACATTTTCGCTTCGCACTGATTTTTCTATACTTTCAAAACTTTTTAACTCGGTTGGATCTGTATTTCTGTAAAAAATTTCTGCTACCGCTTTTAAGTGGGCTTTTAGCTGTTGTTGGTCTGATGGTGTCATTTTATTTGCCTCATCTTTATTTAACGATTTTACTAGCTTTTTCATTTTATCTCTTTTTTGACACATTTGCCAAAGTGAGATGCACCCGAAATATCTGCATCGTAGTTGTGGACATTGACTGTATCAAAATAATTCGGTATTTCCTGCAAAGCACTAGCTGGCCAATTGCTGCCGCCTACGGTTTTCGGGCCGTGGATGCGGTAAGTGCGCGAAGGCAAATAAGTTTGGTAAACAAAGTCGATCGCATCTTTTGCCACCTTAACCAATTCAAAATAGTCAGCCCTAGTCCCACCCCAACCCCGATCGCGATTATCCGGTTCGTTGTGAATTTCCCAATCATCAACGCGGTAATCATTGCGAACATTCAGCCAATAAACCGTAGCAAAAACCTGTTCCAACCACTCGCTCCAATCTTCTTTTGCGCGCGGCGGATTCAGTTGCAGCGCCCAACTCGGCCGCCAGCTACTATCAACATTCCGAATACTCACAACTGAGCGAATATTTGCTTGTTTGAGACTATTAAAAATACTTTTGGCATTCCTTTGCCAAACAGTACCGGGTTCTCCCGACCACCAATAATCGCTACCCTGGGGCGGATTAGTCATAATCTGATCCCAATGCGCCCAATTAATTATATTTGGATTTGCCTAAATTTGGGATATTTTTGGCCAGCCGTATTTACCATGATCATCTTCAGGTTCTCACCGGGACATCCCGCCGTAAAGGCGGTAGGTATTAATTCCCAAATCTTGCAAATCTTTGATGTCGAAATTGATATTGCCCTCGACTGCACCGATGTAGCGAGTGCTAACACCCGCAGCAGTACCGGAAATTTTAATTGTTTCGATGTTTTGAGCAAAAGTTGTCGTTCCGATGAACAACTCTAGGCTGAGGGTCATTAAAATGCCGAGAAACAAATTCAAAATTCTAGTTTTTAATAACACGTGATTATTAACTACTAATTTAGGTTATTTTATGCCCGAGGTAAAGAGACCCCTCGCTAATCTAAATCGACTTGTGATCCAGTTTGTTAGGTATTGTAATAAAAAAGCAATAACTATACAAATTTGAATCATTAATACATAAACTAAAATAGCACGACCAGCACTCAAAAGAGGAGGTTCACCTTGAACAAGCACAATAAAAAACTTTCTTATAATAATTAACCCTATAAACTGCGTCAAGTATAGTTCATAAGAAATATGAGAAAGCCATGTTAAAAATCTAGTTGTTAAGTCAGATAATTTGCTCAAAAATCTACACACATTAAACACAATCACAAATATGCCAAATCCAATAAAGGCATCATAAAAAGACATTCCAAAAGAAAAAGCTACGCCTAAAATTTTTATTTGATTAGCAAACTTTAACGAACCCATAATACCTACTATTTCACAAATTATTGCTAGGGCTATTGTGATTGGTTTCGTTAGGTAATTAATTAATAGATTAGGATTATTTGCATAAACCTTTGCCATTGCCATTCCCAAACAAAACTCAAATAACCTTGAAATTGCTAAATAGCCTGGATAACCGAAATCGCCTATTATTGGAAAAAATAGGTTAAAGCCTACCATTAAGATTAAAAATGCATAGGTTAATTTAATTAACAAAGAAGTCCAAATAAACTGTGAAACAGAAAATTTTTGTAAAAATTTAAAGAGCAACAAGAAACACAAATAAAATTGAATTAGTGGAAACATAAACCAAGAAAATGGTATTGCTTTATCGAGAATGATAAAACTTCTCCACAATGAGAACCAATTAAAATAGCCGAAAAATAAATCTGACCTTAACCGAGGAATTATCAAAGATACAACTAAAAGTATCCAGTAGGTAGGGTAGAGCCGGAAAAACTTTTTTTTCATAAAAATGCTCCAGCTTTCATCAGGTTTTAAAATCCTTGAATAAGCCAGCCCAAAACCACTGAGAATGAAAAAAATATGAACTCCCTGATATCCAAGCAAGAAAAATATATTCAGTAAATCAAAAACTAAGTAGGTCGGCGCGAAAAAACCTAACTATGTTAAAATAAGTAAACACAGAGAATAGATCTACTAAGGTAACTCAATATATGGGCGCTAGATTAAGGGTATTTCTCACTCAAAAGCAAAACAAAACCCTATTAAAACTGAGAACTGCGGATGTACCACAAAAAGTAAAAGATCGAGCAGAAGTAATTAGATTAAATGCACATGGCTGGTACGTTGAAAAAATAGCGACTCATTTTAATTGGACTCCACAAACAGTGAGAGAGGTTTTACATAAATGGCTGCATCTAGGTATGGAAGGGCTTTGGGAATTACCAGGTAGAGGGGGAAAACCGAAGTGGAAAGAAGAAGACATAGAATTTTTAGCAGAATGCCTTAAAAAAGAACCACGTACATACAACAGTCTTCAACTAGCCCAGAAATTAGAAAAAGAG
>NZ_JAUBUI010000187.1:0-2521 GCF_036705385.1 Microcoleus sp. B3-A4
AAGCTTGTTGACGAAATTCCCGTAATTGTTCTAACTTCATGGCAGGTAGATTTGAGATTTTTAGCTGAATTCTCAATCTTCTACCCTTACGCTGTCTGTTGAAACTATCGCAGACAGTTTTTTTTCTGTTGCAAGTCTCCGAGAACGTCAACGGTCGCTGGCATCTATCTTATGGTTGAGCCTGATAGTTGGTCGCCAGCGACCATTGCCGTTCTTGAGAACTGTTCGCTAGTCTCACAGCGATCACACTTTTTGACCTGCTTAGTCTAAACTCCAATTAAAAGCTTCATCTATTAATGAAATAAATACTTGGGCGACTGCTGCATTATTGTCACCCGGGAGTCCCAGCACTCTCTTAAAATGCCGTCGTAAATGGGCTAGACACTTCTGTTGGCCTGTGATTGTGCCACCATTATAAACACTGAAATCATCTGAGCTTAAGACTCCAGCAAATTCTGTACCCAGCATTGTTTCCAATTCCACACGTCCCCTGGTATCTGCGGCATGGAATAAACAGAATCCCTCTCCACTAGCCGTCCATAGCCATTCTTTAACCCCCATGACACACCACGGCGTTTCATCTACATGAACCTTTGATTGAAGAGGTGCCCATTCCCACAGTGCTTTGAGCGCTGGTTTGACTGCTGCTGCTACTCGTTGATTGGTTTTTTGGAGTGTTCCCACTCCCACTTCAATCGTGCCGAGTTCCCACAACAATTGACTCAGCTTGCCGTAGGAAAGATGCCCGTAATTGCCCAGCCCGACTAATAGGGCTTGGAGATTAATGCTCAAGTCTTGGCCTGGAACTATTCCCAAGGGTGGTTCTCCTCTAACTACTGCACCACATTCGAGGCATTTACACGATTGTGTCTGATATTCGACGACCTCGATTGGTTTTGCTACTAGACTTGCTACTTGCTGAGAGTGGATGTTGATTACTTCACTTAATTCTTGACTGCCACAATTTTGACAGATGTTGGGTGAGCTAATTTCGGTTCTATCTACTCGTCCAAACCCTTTGCGAGTTTTCCCCTGATGACCTGGTTGTCCGCCTGGTTTCTTTTTCTGGTCTTGTTCTGTTTTGACTGTTGATTTCTCTGGTTTTTGGAGCAGATCCGTTGATGGGGGCTTTGAAGAAGTCTGACTGGTGGTTCGCCTCTTGCCCGTAGCAATAGCTAATTTTTCTTGCAATTCTTCAATGATTTTTTGCAGCCCCAGTACCATTTCCACTCCTTCAGCTTGGCTCAACTGCTCGATTTCGGTTTTTTTCTTTCTGTCTGGTGGCTGCGGGCTTTTTCATTCGTTTATTTTACCCGCTTTTGCCACTGAAGTTTTTTTTGACCTGAATCCTTACGAAATTCACAGGAATCTCAGTGAGTCATAGTACATTACAAAGATTAGTAAAGAACCAAGAATTTGAATTACCTACATCTAAACAAGGAGTCCAAGAAATTACATTAGATGGAGGGAAAGTCAGGCTACGTAACGAAAACAAGGGCGAGCCATGTAATTGGAAAGATTATAAAGCCATCTGTGCAAGATAATGTTTATTGCGGAGCCTTTTTTCAAAGTAATCAAGATCTCATTGATTGGACTAATAGCCAAAAATTGCTGCATCCTATATATTGTATAGGAGATGGTCATCCCAGAATTTGGAACCTATTTCAAGAAATTGGAACTACTGAACAAAGACAAGAAATCTTAGATTGGTATCATCTGAAAGAAAATCTCTACAAAACGGGGGGTTCAGTGAAACGATTAAAACAAGCAGAAAGCCTGTTATGGTTAGGGAGAGTTAATGAAGTTATTAATTTATTTAAACAGCTAAAAAGGCAAGCATTTAAAACATTTTGCAATTATTTAAAGACCCATAGCAGCCGAATAGTTAACTACCAATACCATCAAGAAGAATCTCTAAGTTCTCTAGGTTCTGGAACAGTTGAGTCAACGATCAAACGAATTGGACTCAGGGTGAAACTATCAGGATTCCAATGGAATATGGAGAGTGTTTCTTATATCCTTTCTCTTCGCTGTGCTTATTTCAATGGTCAACTTTCCACTTGATGTATTTGCCAAACTGAGATGCACCCCAGCTACCCCAATACGGTTCACTTAAGGCTAGGCAGTGCTTAAAACAGTAAAAATAGGAGGATTCATTTTTATTCCAGTACCTCTATGTTGAACTTTTTTGGAGATTAATTTTGAAACAGGCTTTTTCACCACTCTTGGGTTATTTCTCTGAACTCTTTCCGGTAAACTTTGGTCAAGTATCTCTAAAGTTAACCAACTTAAAAAAAGGGACGTTCTTGTGGTTCTAATCGCTGAAATTTGGGGAGTGCACGACGAATAACTCGTAATGTTCCCGTAAAAGACAGACGTAATGGTGAAATCTCTGCACTATGCGCTGCTTGACAAATTAATGACCGCACCGCCCAATGTCCTAATAATAGACCTCTTGCAGAATTGATTTTGTGTTATAATGAGGTCTTTTTAATCTTAATGGGGTGATCTAACTAAAAAG
>NZ_JAUBUI010000002.1:0-93453 GCF_036705385.1 Microcoleus sp. B3-A4
GAGTACAAGTTTCAACCCTGACTCCAGGCAAGGCTAATAGATAGTCTAAATGGAAGCTCATAACGGTAAATGTATTAGTAGGTACATTTTACACCATAAACTCAGGAGAGCCGTTTTATCGGGATAAAGTTAACTTCAAATTCTAGAAGATTCTCAAATGTCAACTGTCTGCTTCTCAGCTTTTGGAAGAAGTAATAGCGAGTGCCACATCCTCGCGAGTTGCTCCCAGCGCTAGCATTGTCCTTACCATCAAATCAAGAGAAACAGACGGATCGCCAGCTTCTATTTTAGCTACCCGTGACTGACTAGATTTAATTTTCTTAGCCAAATTTTCTTGAGAAAGATTTTGACTAATGCGAAGCTGCTTCAAGCGTTTAATTAGAGACAGCTTCATCTCAATAAAAGCAATTTCTTCGGCTGAAAGTTCTAGAAAGTCTGCGGCATCTCCCACCCGCCAACCTGCTGCTTCTAAACGTTGACGTTTAATTGCATCCATTGTAAATATTACCTCTTTTAATTATATGAATTGCACAGACCAAGGATTGTGAATGGTGAATTGTCTCTCAATTTGTAAGGTGGGCAATGCCCACCCTAAAGGAAGTCCTGAAATAACTAGGTTTCTCCTGAGCTTCGATCGTACAATCTCAGTCGTCTTTGACAGTTTTCAATCATGCGCTTAGGCGTTTTCTGGGTGTTTTTTTGAAACACATCTGCAATGACAATAGCATCTGAGTCAATCCGGTAAATAACTCGCCACTGTTTATCGGCTTCACTATCATTGATCCGCAATTCGTGGCAGTGAGGGCTGATGCTTGGCATAGGTCGAGAGACAGGCATGGCTAAAATTTCTCCATTTTGTAACATCCTTAATAAAATCCCTACCTCGATTCGCGCTGAGGCCGAAAAAGGAGGAGTTTTTACTTCGCCTCTAAGCCAAACAACATCCTTGTTCTCGCCTTGGGATTCCATAAATTAAGTACAGTCCAGTCATAGAGTTTACAATAATATGTCGTATCTGACATAATTATAACCCAATATGACTAAAAGTGGTACGAGAGACTAAAGATTGCCGAATTTCCTCTCAATGGCTAAGGTAAGCATTGCCAGCCAGCCCTGTCAAGGTGCGCTCGACTGATTTCCGTCATTCTAAGGGGTGGCGATTACCAATAAACCTAGTTTATTGGTAATCACCTGTTAAAAGAAGAAGATTTAACGATCGCCCCCTACGCAATTTCAAGCGTTTGAGGGATTTATTCACTACATTAACAGGGCTGGCAATGCCCACCTACAAATTAATACTTCCTCTCCTGCGGCTCAAACATCGTAATCGCCACCGGCATATAAGCCAAATCAATCCCCGCCGGCGAATAATAGGCCAGCGTATGCTTTAAGAAATTGCCGTCATCGCGCTCAGTAAAATCTTCCCGCGAATGAGCTCCCCGACTTTCCTGACGGTTCAAAGCAGAAGTTAAAATCATTTTTCCGACAATTATCAAACTCCGCAACTCCAAAGCTTCCACAATTTCCGTATTCCACAACTTGCCTTTATCGTCTAAGTAAACCTCCTCATATTGTCGCTCTAAATCCTCCAACTTCTTTAAACCTTCCTGCATCAATTCGGCGCTACGAAATACGCCACAATACTCAGTCATAGTATCTTGATACTGCTGCCGCACTTGATTGATTCGGTATTTTCCGGGACGTTCTAAAAGTGCCTGAATTTGCTCGCTGGCTTCCTGGATATAACGCTGTTCATCCACAGATGGTAACTTGCGATTTTGTACAAATTGTGCTATGGTTGCGCCAGTAACTTTGCCGTAAACGACGCATTCCAACAGCGAATTGCTGCCCAAACGGTTGGCGCCGTGAACTGACACGCAAGCTGCTTCGCCCGCTGCAAAGAAACCGTCTACCAAACTGTCAGGACTGCTGCGAACTTGCCCGCTAACATTAGTAGGAATTCCCCCCATTGAATAGTGAACGGTAGGGCGCACGGGCATCGGCTGATTTACGGCATCAATTCCTAACAAACGGTGGGCTTCTTCCCAAGCAAAAGGAATCTTGCTCATAATTTTTTCGCGTCCCATGTGCCGCAAATCGAGGTAGATAAAGGGGCCGCCGGCACTACCATCAACATTAATTCCTCGGCCGGCGCGAATTTCTATGGAAATTGACCGCGAGGTGATATCTCTGGGCGCTAATTCCATCCGCGACGGGGCATAATTGGCCATAAATCGATCGCCCTCTGAATTAATCAAATAAGCGCCTTCGCCCCGCACAGCCTCCGAAATCAACACTCCCACGGGATACAAACCAGTCGGGTGAAACTGCACGAATTCCATATCTTCCAACGGCAGTCCAGCTAAAGCCGTCATCGCCAAACCGTCTCCCGTCGAGGCGTAATCGTTCGACGTGGTATTGTAAACTCGGCCGTAACCCCCCGTAGCAAACATCACCGCCTTAGCACGGACAACCTCAATTTGACCGTCTAGAAGGCGGTACATAACTACGCCCTTGGCTTGGCCTTCTTCCAAAATCAGGCGCGTGACATACCACTCCTGATAGATGTGAACTCCGTAACGGCGCAGATTGTTGACTAATTCGTGGAGGATGGCGTGACCGGTTTTGTCGGCGGCGTAGCAGGTGCGGCGGTGGGAATGCCCGCCGAAAGCGCGCTGGGCAATTCTGCCGTCTGGGAGGCGGGAGAAGAGGACTCCCATGTGTTCTAAATCTATGATTACACCGGGTGCTTCCCGGGTGAGGATTTCTACCGCGTCTTGGTCGGCTAAATAGTCTGAACCTTTTACTGTGTCGAAGGCGTGGGCTTTCCAACTGTCTTCGGGATCGACATTTTGCAGGCTGGAGGCCATGCCACCTTGGGCTGCGACGGAGTGCGATCGAATCGGGTGAGTTTTGGCGACGACAGCTACTTTTAAACTGGGGTCAGTCCGAGCAATTTCTACTGCGGCGCGACAACCTGCTAAACCGCCGCCGACAATGATTACGTCGTGTTCTAGCATTTTTTTGAATTATTTTGAGTGTTCTGCTCAACTTATGGTGACGAAAAAAAAAACTTCCTACCACAAGAGTGGGAAGTTTTTTAACTTTTGATTTGAATGGAAAATCAAAAGTTAAATTTTCAAATTGGACTAGCCGGCGCTTTCGGCAGGGTTCTGAAGCGGCTGATTTCCCGTTGCAGAAGGTTGAGGTTCCGTACCGGGTTCTACAGCAAGCACTTCAATGTTATTTAGCAGAGTTGTAACGAAAGCAAACAGCAAGAAGGGCAGAGACAGCACTAAAATCAAGCCGACGGTAGCCAAGGCGTAGATTTGGCGGGCGCTACTCCACAAGGCGAGTGCCGACGCTAGACTTAGGAAGATGACTATCAGCCAAACAATGATTTGACCGTAAATGTCGCCAAAGGTGAGCGTACATCTAAGGCGATAGTTTTGGATGTTATTCATTTTGCTCCTGGCGAGATTGCTATTAAGACTTGTGCAAAAATACTTTGACAGTGCGTCAATCCCCACTGTAGATTTATCAGTTTAGCTACCCTAGCTTGGTTTGGGGGCTATTTTAAGCATTTTTACAGAAGTCGCAACAAGACTTTATAAATTGTTGCTTTCGATCAATATAGCAAGCGCCCGTGTTAGGACGCAAGGCGTAAGACATCTGCGCTCGCATGGAGTAAGTAATCAAACTCATCTAGCTGTTTACGAATTCGACTTTTGGGCGCAGATCGGCATTGTTCTATCCAAGTTCAAATCAAATGAATCAACTTAACTTTTCTCTTTTGGCGACAGTTAGAGTTCGATATCAGTTGCCACAACCTTCTTTAGTTTTTGTGCCATCTGGCATTGTGACATCACAGAGGTTATTTTTACGCATTTCCGCACCGCTGAGGTCTGCCCCCATTAAGTTAGCTCTACTCATGTTGATATCTACCAATCTGGCTGATTTTAAAATAGCATTTGTTAGGTTAGCATCAACAAGTTTGGACTTCACAAGATCGGCATTACTGAGGTTAGCCTTAATTAAATTTGCTCCTTCCAGGTTGGCCATCTTTAGAGAAGCCTTCGTTAGATCTGCTCCCGTTAATTGAGCCATTTCCAAGTTAGCATAACTAAGACTAGCATTAGTTAAAATGGCATTATTCAAATTAGCTCTATATAAATTACCATCATTCAGCCTAGCGTTAGTTAAAATGGCATTATTCAAATTAGCTCTATATAAATTAGCGCGATTTAACGTAGCCTTGTTAAGATTGGCGTTTCTCAAGTTAGCACCGCTGAGATAGGCAGGAGAAATATAGATTATGTTCCCCGCACGATAACGGTCAGGACTCAGATCTGCCTCGCTAAGGTTGGCATCTGCGAGATTTGCACCTATAAGCGATACTCCCTTGAGATCGGCCTTAGTCAAGTTAGCTTTTTTGAGGTTGGCATAAGTCAGTCTAGTTCGAGTTGTTTTATTACACTTTAAAATAGCTTTAGATAAGTTGGCATTTTCTAAGTTAGCGCCCGTCATATCGTTGCCTTTAAGGTTGGTATCTGTCAAGTCAGCACCGCTCAGGTTAATTCCTTTCATGTTGACATCTCCTAAGTCAGCAGATCTGACATTAGCACCGCTAAGATTAGCATTGACAAGATTAGCTTTGTACAAATATACATTTTCTAAGTTAGCTCCTGCCAAATTAGCCCCCTCCAGACTCGCACCCCTTAATTGAGCGTTTGTTAAATCGCAACCTTTGCACTGTTTTGTTTCTAACAGTTGCTTGATGTGTTCCGGGTTGGCGGCCTGAGCTGGGTTTGTCAAAGTTAGGGAAGCCACAAGTAGAGCAGTAGCTACTGGCAACCAAGCTAGAAAGCTTCCTGTTTGGTCTTGTCCCTTTAGCCATAGGGCAATAATTTTTAAGCAATCGAGCTTGATTGCTGGAATGACTTTCTGGCCTAGATCGTAGCTGTAGGGTTTTGCCATGAGTGGTGCGCTCGCTCTGCAACAAAAAAGATCGTTCTTAGTTTACACCACAATTGTCTGAGGAGTTGCTATACCAAAGAAGCTGGGTTTTTTCGCTCGGTATTCAAGGAGCGAATGCAATTTTTATTGAAAAAACTCAGTGTCTGACTATCCCATACGTCCTGAACTATAAAGCCCAGGTAGATGGGAAAGTCTACTTTTTGAGGGAGCCCTGACTTGGTAAAGTAATGTTAAGCTGCATGAGAATGGAATCAACCTTTATAGCGTCGCACCTGTCTTTTCGCCCATGTCTTCCGAGAGCAAATTGCTGATTTCGCGCTGTTTCCTGGCTGGTTTGGGAACGCAGATGTTTATGTACCGCGAAGACCGGATTCCCCAAGAGAGTCCGGTGCTGGTGGTGAGCAATCACCGCAGTTTCTTAGATCCTGTGCTGCTGACGGCGGCTTTGGGTCGATCGATCCGCTTTGCTTGTCATCATTACATGGGTCAAGTTCCGGTGATGAGAGAAATTGTCACGACTTTCGGCGCTTTTCCCTTGGAAGCACCGGAGCACCGACAGCAGCATTTTTTCTCTCAAGCGACAGCGCTGCTGCAAGGCGGGGAGATGGTGGGGGTGTTTCCAGAGGGTGCAGAACCGATGGTGAAGCTTACTGGGCCGAATACTGTGGGGAAGTTTCAGCGGGGATTTGCTCATTTGGCTTTGCGGGCGCCAGTGCGGGATTTGGCGGTTTTGCCGGTGGCGATTAGTTCTTTTGAGGAACACTCAGTACGATCGGGTGTACCACTCAAGTTGTTGAGTTTGTTTGATCCTTCGGAACCGCTGTTCGATCGATCGGGGTGGCATCCTGTGATAATTTATCAGCGAGTTAATGTTTTAATCGGCCAGCCTTACTGGATTACTGCCGAGAGACAGCAGCAATATCAAGGCAAAAAAGCCAAAGCAGTTGTGGCTGAACTCACAGACCACTGTCAGGGCGAAATTGCAGAATTACTCCAACGAGGTTGTTTGTAAGTTTGTTGATTGTTGACTGTGGACTGGTGTCAGATTTCCAATCTAAAATCTAAAATCTAAAATCTAAAATCGATTGACTTGAATCATGGCAAATGCTAACAATAAGGTTCGTTTCCTAACCCCCAAACCCCCGAAACTCGATCGCCCTTTATTTGTATTTTTGCCCGGTATGGACGGGGGCGGTTTGCTGCTGCGATCCCAAATTCCTAAATTAGCCAATCATTTTGACATTCGTTGCTTAACTTTACCTGCGGACGATAGGCCTAGTTGGGATGTACTGGTTGGGGAAACAATTGCCTTAATTGAAGCCGAAAAGCAAGCCGGAAAGCCGAAGCGGCCGGTTTATCTGTGCGGCGAGTCATTTGGGGGGTGTTTAGCGATGAAAGTGATGTTAGAAGCTCCCCAATTGTGCGATCGATTAATCTTAGTCAATCCAGCTTCTTCCTTTCGACAGCAGCCTTGGGTGCAGTGGGGCTCGTACCTGACTCAGTGGCTGCCGGCCAACCTTTATCCCCTCTCGGTAATCGGTTTATTGCCGATATTAGCATCCTTAGGAAAGATTGGGCGCGACGATCGCCGCGCTTTGCTAGAAGCAATGCAAGCGGTACCGCAAAACACGTCTGTGTGGAGATTGGCGTTAGTGCGATCGTTTAATGTTGACGAAAATCAGTTGCGCGGCATCAAACAGCCGACGCTAGTAATTGCTAGCGGTGCCGATCGGCTGCTGCCTTCCCTAGTAGAAGCGAAGCTTTTAGTCAAGGTAATTCCCAATGCTGAAATGGTGCTGCTGGCTAACAGCGGTCATGCTTGTTTGTTAGAAACAGATGTTAGCCTTTACGGGATAATGCAAGCTCGCAATTTTTTGACAAAATCAGAAGAAAATCTGTCATTAGTCAGCAGTCAATAGTCATTGGGCATTGGGCATTGGGTATTGGGCATTGGGCATTGGGCATCTCCGAAAAACCATCTTATTGGCATCAGCAATTACCAATTATATTATGTCCGGTCAATCGATTACGGCTACAGTGCGAGCTTCTAGCTCGCGAGCGAGACGCTCGCACTGGACAATAATTATCAGGATTACCTGGAAATGATGTTATCAATTACCAATGCCCAATTCCAGATTCGCAATTTCCAATTCCCAATTCCCAATTCCCAATTAACTAATTAAGATTTAGCCATTTTTGAGCGTTAAGCCGCTGGACGACGCCAAACACCATGAGGTCTAGTGTTACCTTGCGCTCATCTATCAAAAAAGGCTCTAAAGTGCTAGTTTTGGTATTATTTTCAGCGCAGGAAAACGCCCTTTGACTTTGAATATTTTCTTGAGGAAAATATAGGTTAAATTGGCGCTGACCTTCTTGGAATTTCCCAATTACCTGCCAGCAATCACCGGCGGAACTCATGCCCGCAACTGGGAATTTTTGCTTGGCCAAACTCACCTCTAAATCCTTAACGCCCTGCTTAGTCAAAGCAGTTTGCAAAGCGGGCAAATAATCTTGTTGAATAAATTCCGCAAAGGGCTTGTCTTCAACAGCAGGTGCTTTTTCCTTTTTAGCTTTAGCTGGGGGCTTGTCGCCTTCGGCCTTGGCTGCGGGCTTTTTAGCAGCCGGCTGAGGCTTGTCAGTGCTGGGTAAGTCGGTTGTCTCGGCTGTGTCGGAACTCGGGGGATTCTCGATCGCAGCACTGGGAGTTTCCGATTCGCCAGCGGTAGGATTTTTCGGTTCTTTCTTGGCTGCAGGTTTTTTAGCAGTCGGCTGAGGCTTGTCAGTGCTGGGAAAGTCGCTTGTCTCGGGTTCGTCGGAACTCGGGGCGTTCTCGATCGAAGCAGTGGGAGTTTCCGATTCTCCAGCGGTAGGGTTTTGCGGTTCTTCTGGCATTAACGCTTCCTTTTAAAAGTGATCGGTAAAAGGAGTTGTGAGTGCAGGTGGGGGCGATCGACTTTTGCGATCGCGCACACTTTTTACCCTTAAACCAACCTGAGAGAATGGCTAGTCAAAAAAATTTGAACTCAAAACACTCTCAGAGGGCGATCGCTCGCAAACATCACAACTCCTTTGGTTATTCTAAATCTCAGCGACAGCTCGTTCAATCAAACGGCGGGCGAGAGTTTGAATACCGGTGTGTTCGTAGTAGTTGGTAGTCATGTCGAGGAATGCGCCCACGTAGTCCACCTTGTCGGCTGAAATATCTACAAAATTCTGCAAGTGGCCGAGTACGTTTTGGGGAGTCAAACCCCGATCGCTCACAAAAGAGCTCATCCAGCCAGAAACCGAGTTAAAGCTTTCGCCGATAAAGCCGAGTTGGCCTGCGGGAGATCCCCCAGGAATCATGCCGCCGATCGACTGAAAGACTGAATTATCTTGCAAATCGTTCGGGGAGAGCCTCTGAATCCAAGACTGAGTTGCCATGATAAAGTCCGGGCCCAAGGGAATCAAACCATCGAAACAAACCAAAGCCGCCATCCGCATCAGGGATTCGCCGCCGTAGTCGCCCAAAGATCCGGCAAAATCGCCGATGCTGTCGCCGGGAAGGCCGTTAATTTGGCAAAAAGCCAGCAACTCAACGACTAACTTCAAAGAAAGGTCGATCGTTTGAGCTTTTTCCGGCTTGGGAGTTAGATTGCCGAGCACGGACAAAAACGGCACATTTTGGGCGACTTTGTTAGCGAGGGCGGCAGTGCCCAAAGCCTTGTCAGCACTGTCAATAGTTTGGTAGAGCCAGAGAGCGCGCTGGTAGCCCTCAGATTTATCGTTGTAGAGGTAGATGGCGCGTTCGCCAATTTGCTGGATCAGTTCTTCATCAGATTCGCCAGTAACGGTGCGAATGGTATTTTCAAAGCCAACTAAATTGTTCCACTCGCCGGGAACCACAAAGTCAAGCGCTCGCAGGGCTTTGACAGTCATGTTGTCTTTAGGCAGTTGATCGACTAATTCAAAGACTGTTTTGCTCACAAAAAACTCCTTGTGCTGGAACGAAAATCAAAGGTATTACTTTTGGCAGATGGCAAAAACTTCACACTCTTATTGTGGCAAACTTAGTTTTAATAGCGCCAGACTGGAGTCGGGCGCGGAGTTTGACAAGAGACACTGCTACTTGACGCGGGCGAGGCCGCCGAGGTTAAATTTTGACAGCCAAGCTTCGCGATCGCTCGCGGTAAAAGAGGGACTGCGGGATTGAACTTTCACCTGATAGCGATTGGCCACTAAAACAGCGGTGATATTAGCACCCTGATTAACGGCGGGATAGCCGCCGATTTGCTTGCTACTTTGCTGAAATTTTGCAGCGGCGGAGGGGTTGCCGGCGAGGTCGTT
This sequence comes from Microcoleus sp. B3-A4, assembly GCF_036705385.1. Taxonomy (NCBI): domain Bacteria; kingdom Bacillati; phylum Cyanobacteriota; class Cyanophyceae; order Oscillatoriales; family Microcoleaceae; genus Microcoleus; species Microcoleus sp. B3-A4. The sequence goes on from NZ_JAUBUI010000002.1 coordinate 9,304, forward strand.
AATCGAGAGCATCGCGACATTTTTACCGCCTTTGTTGAGCTTAGCTTCCGCAAAACCGGATTTTTCTTGAGCAAAAACGCGATCGAATCCACCGCCAGAAGCCGGGAAGTATTTATTTAATTTACCGCCTGCAACTGCCTTCTTGGGAAGGTTTTGATTACTAGCACTTGATTTGTCAGCATTTGTCTGCTGGGCTTTACCAGGTTTTTGGGTGCTTTCCTGCTGGGCTTTATCCCAGCGGGAAGGGGCTTGGGTTTGACCGCAGGCGGTCACTAACAGCAGTACCGAGATCAGGAATGGAGCTAAGATGCGGCGTGCGGGGAAAAATTGCATCGCTGTCTCCTCATTAGTAGGTTTCCATAACAATTGTGGCTTAGAATTTGGCAATTTGTGTGCTCTGATCGGATGATTTGTCTTCTTTGCAAAAAAATCCTCTGCCTGCCGACAGAGGATTTTTTTGCAATTACGAGTTTTGAAGGAAGAAAACTGAAAGATTGCTCCACAGATAAATTCTGGGGATGGGGGTAAAGAAACTAAGTTTTTGGATAGCCAGCAATCTCAAAACAATATTTTGCTGATTTTCCCTAGATTTATCTAGAAATGTCAGAGCAATTGTTCGTCAATCATCTTACTTCGGCTTTCCAACTTAGGTCCTACTTTAGGGGTAAGGATCAGGCGTCGCTTTCAATGTAGATAAACAACAAACCCATTACCACAACCGGCATTAACCATGTAATAACCGGAATCAAAATCCAAGGCAAGAAAGAAGCAGCGTAGGAACCTGTCATATCAAATTCTCCAAACTAAAGTTAGTGTGTTCCAACAGGCGTGAGAGTGGAGTCTAATTGTTGACTAAACCCCGGAAAATGGCATCAAGGCCATTAAAGTTTTCGAGTAAGAAGTAGGCAAGAAAGACGCCGCCCATCCCGCCAATGAAGAAACCAGCAGTATACTGGCTCCACCCTTCAGAATTTCTGAGGGCATCGGGGGTCATGGGATTAGCGCTAGGGTAGCTGGTGTTGTCTTGTTTGAAAGAGACTAAACCGTAAAGAGACAGACCTATTGTGCCAAGCAGAACTAAGACGAGGGCTGTATATAATCCGCCGAGATTAGCTGCTTCTCCATAATCCCGCAGGGGTCCGAAGACGATTTGGGGGCCGATGAGGAAATAACCGTGTGCCAAACCGATTTCTAGACCTCGAACTAGGGGCGAGAGTCCTTTGCGGTAGATGGGCAAGTTCCCAAGGTATGCTTTTGTGAAATCAGAAGCACTGATGGGGGTGGCTAGATGACCCGTGAAGGGGTCGCCGTTAAAGGGTTTAATAAGCTCTGCATCTCTGGGATCGGGCATATTCTGTTTGTCCTCGCAGTTTAATAAAGTTGAGGCGTTCAAGTCATATTTTACGCAGGGACGTGTTTCCTATTTGCATAATTGGCAGCAAGCTTTAGAAAAGTTCACTATTCTTTAGTTTTTGGAAGAATTTTTCTTTTGCCCCTTATACCAGAAAGCGAGTCGATCGGGCGACACTCCTAGGAAATAAGCGATGATTACTATTTGATTAATGGCGGTAGTTTTGAGGACCCCAAGCTTCTGCCAGCGACGGGCGGAGGTCAGCACTGGCTGGGGTACTATTTCAATGCGGCCTTGTTTTTTCAATTGGCGCACGAATTCAAAGTCTTCCATGAGGGGCAAGTCGGGAAAACCGCCGATTTTGTCAAAGGTAACTGCGTGGAGGAAAATAGCTTGGTCGCCGTAGGGCATTTCCAAAAAGTTCGATCGGCAGTTTACCCCCTTTTCTACCAGCCGGAGGCTGAGCCTGCAGGCGTCAATCTTGAGTTCAAAGGCGCCTGCTACAGCAGACGGGTTAGCTAGTGCCCGACGCGCGCTATCGTCGTACCCGCGAGGCAAAAGAGTGTCTCCGTGGAGAAACAGCAGGATATCTCCAGTAGCAGCGGCGGCACCTGCATTCATTTGGGTGGCGCGGCCTGGGGCGGTGGAGATAACTCGCACGCCCAAAGATTTTGCTATATCTGCTGTACCGTCGCTGCTGCAGCCGTCGGCGACAATTATTTCCACATTTTTGGCCTCAAGGGCGGTGGAGATGACTCGGGCAATTGTAGGTGCTTCGTTTAAGACGGGAATGATAATGGAAATTTTGAGATTGGGATTTTCTGGCGACATACAGAATTAAGCAGCCCGTGAGAGAGGGCGGGTTTTGTACAAAGCTTATCTGTTATTTAGCCAATTTTTTACGCCGCGATCGCCCCTACATGGGGCCTTAAGATAGGAGGGCGAGTTTTGTACAAAACAGAGCTGTTAGTTGCTAATTTTTTACGCCGGGCCCGCGCCTATATTGGGCTTTTATCTGCCAGGACGGGTTTCGTACAAAGCAGAGCTGTTAGTTGCTAATTTATTTGCTAATTTTTAACTTTTTCTCGCGCCTGGGACTATTGTCCCAAGCGCTGTCTAACCACTACTGATATTCAGCATTTGGTTAGACAAATACAATTACTATATTATGACGTTGTGGTTTTACAATCAAGCATTTTTATCAAAAAACCTATGACTGTTTCTAATAATTTAGAAAGCTTAAATAGACTTTAGTTATTTCAACATATTAATATCTAAACCGAGGAGGTCTTCTGGTAGATCGATATCTGTAAGAATGGGAAGATAAGCAATATTGAGGTCTAGCTTTTGGGCGATCGCCCGCGTACAAGCCAATACTTCACTGGTTCCCCAGTTAATGCCACCGAACAATTCCGGTATCGATCGCCGCAACCCTATCAGATAATAACCTCCGTCTTGGGCGGGGCCCAAAACTAAATCGTGCTGGCTCAGTTCATCAAAAGCTTGCGCCATGATTTCTGCCTTCAAATCAGGACAATCTGTACCGATTATTGCAGTTTTTTCCGCCCCTGAATTAAAAGATTTTTCAAACGCTGCTGTCATTCTTGCGCCCAAATCGCCCTCTATTTGATTTTGACAAATAATATCAGTTCCCAACCAGTCTTGCATCAGTTGTTGGCTGCCGCCGGCTCGGTGAATTTCTACCGATAATCGGCGGGATTTTTCCAGAGAGAGAGCGCAGGCGATCGTCCGTTGGGCCATCAAGCGGTGAAGGTTGGCAGCGCCTGTTTTTCCCAGCACCGGAATAAGTCGAGTTTTGGTTGTTCCCGGTTCTGGATAGCGGGTGAAAACAATCAGTTTTTCGGACATCATTTATAGTTGTTCATGAGTTTTAAAGGCAGAAACCCCAGAGGCGCATAGCAAGAGAAGAGAAGGAGCGGACAACTGATTCACAGATTGCCGCTCGATGTTGGTGGGTTAGGCAATGACTTAATTGGATCACCGCGCCCAACTCACCACACAATAAATTTACTTAAAAATAGCCAGCGGTTAGCTCATTTCTAACATTCGCTCGATCGGCTGCAAGGCTGCTAGTTGAATATCTAGCGGCATGGTAATTTCGGGGGTTTGATTTTTGAGGGAGAGATACAATTTTTCCAAGGTATTTAATCTCATGTGCGGGCATTCGTTGCAAGCACAGTTATTATTGGTTGAAGGAGCGGGAATGAATCGTTTGTGCGGAGCTTGCTTTGCCATTTGGTGAATGATTCCCGGTTCAGTCGCAACAATAAAAGCTTGGCTGGAACTAGCTTGAGAATATTTGAGCAAAGCGGTGGTGGAGCCGATGTAATTAGCGTGGCGCAGCACGGGAGGTTCGCATTCTGGGTGGGCAATTATTTCGGCTTCGGGATTTTCGATTTTGAGTTGAACTATCTTTTTTTCTGAGAAGTTTTCGTGGACGATGCAGGCTCCTTGCCAAATCTCCATGTTTCTACCGGTTTGTTCCATGACGTAGCGACCGAGATTGCGATCTGGCCCAAAAATTATCGGCTGATTTTTCGGAATTTGGTTGACAATTTTAACAGCGTTAGAACTGGTGCAAATTATATCGCTCATTGCCTTAATTGCGGCGCTACAATTAATGTAGGAAATTACTAAATGTCCTGGTCGATCGGCTTTGAAAGCTGCAAAGGCTTCGGGAGGACAACTGTCGGCGAGGGAACACCCAGCATTCAAGTCGGGCAACAATACTAATTTGTCAGGATTGAGAATTTTTGCGGTTTCAGCCATGAAATGAACTCCGGCAAAAACTATGACATCGGCGCTGGTGTTGGCGGCTTTGCGGGCAAGTTCTAGGGAGTCGCCAATGAAGTCTGCGATGTCTTGAATCTCGGAGTCTTGGTAATAGTGGGCGAGAATGACGGCGTTCAACTCTTGTTTGAGGGCGTTAATGGCTGCAAACAAGTCGTTGGGCAGTCGGGTTTGAGTAAAGTTCGGAGCAGGTGCGGTGGTAAACACAGTTAGAATATTCCGGGGAAGGTGGCGAAGACAGCTAAAGTGTATTTTGAATTATAGTTGAATTCACCAAAAAGTGCTGGCTGTTCAGTGGAGCCCATCTAAAATCTCAAATCTAAAATCCAAAATATGCTGCGGGAGAGTGCAAAAATTGGTCGCTGTTTCTTATGCTGAGTAAGAAGGGGCTAGGGATCGATCGCACATGACAAATCACATGAATAAAGCTAAATCTATCAAAATTGCGGTGGTGGGGGACGTTCACGATCGCTGGGAACCTGAAGACGGCGAGGCCCTGAAGCATCTGGGCGTTGATTTGGTGCTGTTTGTGGGGGATTTTGGCAATGAGTCGGTGGAGGTGGTGCGGGCGATAGCCCAATTGGACATTCCGAAAGCAGCAGTTTTTGGGAACCACGACGCTTGGTACACGGCGACAGAGTGGGGCCGCAGTCAGTGCCCTTACGATCGCACTCAAGAAAATTGGGTAAAACAGCAGTTAGATTTAATGGGAGAAGCTCACGTCGGTTACGGGAAGCGTGATTTTCCCGAATTGGGCGTAACTGTGGTGGGAAGCCGCCCGTTTACTTGGGGGGGATCGGAGTGGAAGTACGGGGATTTTTACTCGGAATGGTTTGGGGTAGAGAGTTTTGAAGAGTCAGCGCGGCGCATTGCAGAAGCTGCGGCTTTGGCGGACTGCGAAAATGTGATTTTTTTGGGTCACACGGGCCCGACGGGCTTGGGAGAGGCTCCTGAAGACCCCTGCGGGCGAGATTGGAAGCCGCTGGGAGGGGATTGGGGCGACCCGGATTTTGCGGAGGCGATCGATCGAACTCGTACCACAGGAAAGCACATACCGCTGGTAACTTTTGGTCATATGCACCACAAACTGCGGCACACGAAGCACGAGTTGCGGAAGTCGCTGGAGGTGAGTGCGGAGGGTACAGTTTATTTGAATGCCGCCAGCGTACCGCGAATTGTGGAGAAAGAGTGCTCGAAACTGCGGAATTTCTCGATCGTCCTGCTGGAAAATGGAGCAGTGTCGGAAGTGTCTCTGGTTTGGCTGGGGGCAGATTTCGCCGTTGCCTTAGAACAAATTCTTTATCGGGGCGCTGAATCTGCGGCTATTTGTAGTTAGAGACAATTGCTGGTATGATAAAATGAATGCGCCCGGAGAGGTGGCAGAGTGGTCGAATGCGCCTGACTTGAAATCAGGTGAACCGCAAGGTTCCGTGGGTTCAAATCCCACCCTCTCCGTTTTTGAGAACTAGCAAAAAGAACTGGCAAAAAAAACACCCCCACAGGGGTGCTGTTGCTTACCAGGTAATTTTTCTAGCCAACTGAGTTAACTAAAGCCTTCTTCATCCGCCGGGTCGCCGTAGGGATCTTCGCTCGCGGGGACGACATTGCCGAACATTCCAGCATCCGCTACGTAGTCTGCGGGGTCGCCGTAGGGGTCTTCGCTGGCCGGAGTCACGTTGCCGAACTGTGCGTAGTCGGTACCGGCGTCGTCTGCGGGGTCGCCGTAGGGGTCTTGGCTGGCCGGGGTCAGGTTGCCGTACTCTCCGTACTCAGCCGGGTCGCCGTAGGGGTCTTCGCTGGCTGGAGTCACGTTGCCGTACTCTCCGTAGCCAGCCGGGTCGCCGTAGGGGTCTTCGCTGGCTGGGGTCACGTTGCCGAACTGTCCGGGATTTGAGGGATCTTCGTAATAGCCGTCAGGATCGACTTGCTCGCCGTCTGGTCCGACGATCGCATCTTTTAACTTCCGCAAAAATCCGTCTACCATGATAAAGTTCCTCTTTTTTATGTGTTGAAAAACGACTGTTTTAGATTGGGAATCCCAGATTTAATGGAAACTCACGGAACCTGCAATCTAAAATCTCAAATGCTTGGACTACTGTGCGGGAACAGGACTTGTAGCTTCCGGCAAGGTAGTAAGGTCTCGACCGGTATTTTGGTTGTTGTACCCCTGGAATTCGCGATAACGCGCTGCCTCGGACTCCGGAACTTTAATTCCTTCAGGCGGGGGCGTTACCCAGACCGCACGATTCTGGGCATCGCGGTAGTAAACGCGACCGTTTTTGGAAAGGTAATGTTTTCCCTGCGGCCCCTTTTCTTGTTTATTTTTGTGCTGATTGTAGATGTAGTAAAGGGCCGCTGCTCCTGCTAAAGTAATCCCTACTTTTTGAGCAGTGCTCAGTCCTTTTTTGGCTTGTGGCGAAGGAGTGGAGCTGCGATTAGTTTGTACTCCTCCAGCGCGAGTGTTGTCAACAGGAGGCGGGGGAGCGTCAGTTCGTCCGTCAGAACCGCAAGCACTCACAAAGGGAAAGGTCAGCAGCGTTGTCAGCAGCAGAGCCATGAAGCGCGATCTTTTGGGTTCGGGTTTGATTGTGTTCATTGCCGCTCCGAATTGTCGGGATTACAGGTAGGGTGTGTTCTGGCGAGGTTGAGGAACCTGAGCTGCTGCCAACAGTTTTTAGAGTAAATTAATTTCTCAAAGCAATTTTGACAAAAGTAGTTGCTGAGAACCTAACAGCGCAGGTACGGTATTGCCTTTGTATTCAATCATCCTCAAGTCTCTCGAAAATTAGCTCATTCCAGGGATATAAATAAAGTTTCTTTTATTTCAGTCTGGAGGTATATGCAAATGCGCGCCTTCGCGTAAGAATAAATTCCGTTTGTGGACTGCTCGCAGCAAAGTGAAGCAGACGGGCGGGACGAGTCCGAAACTCAAAGCAGCACTGGCGAGGGAAAGGAGGCGGGATTTATAAGTCCGGCGGTGTTTAATTGCGCCAAACTGCTTGTGGGAGATGCCGACAATTTTGTTGTGGAAATTCTGGAGAGGTCGATCGCACTATTGTAGGAATCTATGAACCGCGATAGAAAGCCTCCGAAGCTTTTCGGATATTTATGAAATTAAATAATTTATTTACTGCTGGATTGTCCATCGCAGTTGTATTTACTGCGGCTAAATATCTAACTTTTTCAAATCAAAAGAACCAAGTCAAGGAATTTCTGCAAACCAAACAGTGTCCAGAATGCAATTTCAGCAATGCCAACCTAAAAGGATTAGACTTGCAAGGAGTCAACTTGCAGGGAGCCAACCTAGAAGGTGCTAACTTATCAGGAGCAAAATTGGCTCATGCCAACCTCAAAAATGCAAACTTAAATAGAGCCAACCTGACGGGAGCTGATTTGGGCTGTGCCGGCATCACTTTCAACCTTGAGGCTAATGAAAAAGAAGCAAATATGGATTTTAATGTCACCGCTGTTCCACAGCAGAATAACCCAGAAAATGCAGTAGTTGGTTTCAATATGAAAGCAACGGATCGAGGAGCGACCATGCGTTTCAACCTCATGGGATGCGCTGACTTCTCGAATGCTAGCTTGCAAGAAGCTAAAATGCCAGATGGCACAATTCATCCTTAGTAAGGCCAGCAAATACTGTTTATATCTATTAAATCGAAAGAAAACCGCCGCCTGACAAACAGGCAGCGGTTTTTTAAGAAATGAACTGCACGCCTAAAATTAGTGAGCAGAACCGTTACCGTGATACTTGTCAGTATCGTAGAATCCGTTTTTTGTACCGAAGAACAGACAGCAAACCGTGAAAACTGCTGTCAAGACTGCTAAAACTAACTTAACGTCCATAATTTACCTGCTGTTGTTGAGTGAGTGCAAATACTCAGATTGTAGAATCTTTTTGGCTGGCGCGGCCATCTACCAGCGTAGCGCCAGATTTGCTGGGCTGTACTCTCGTGCGGCAGTTTCCTGACGGCGAGACGATTCGGGGAATTATTGTCGAAACCGAAGCTTACGGCCCGGGAGACCCCGCTTGTCACGCTTACCGGCAGCGAACTCCTCGCAATGAGGTGATGTTCGGGCCTCCGGGTATGAGCTACGTTTACTTAATCTACGGGATGTATCACTGTTTTAATGTGGTGACGGATGTAGAGGGAGTTGCTAGTGCTGTGCTGATTCGAGCTTTGCAGGTAGATGCGGTTCTCAAGGGGTACGCTGGAATTCCTGAGAAGAAGCGATCGCGCCTCGCCGCCGGGCCTGGGAAACTTTGTAAGGTGCTGGAGATCGATCGAACTTTAAGCGGTTTTCCCTTGGGTGCAGGCCAACCGCTGCGGTTGGAACACCGGAGCGAGAACTTTCAGCAAGCTGTGGAGGAGGGTACAATAAATTTTGTGCAAACTACGCGGATCGGGATTTCTCAAGGAATTGATTTGCCTTGGCGGTGGTATGTAGGGAACTCTACCGCTGTGTCACAACTCTAGTAATGTCAAAGGTATCAGTGTAAATTTTGTCGCTTATCTTAGTGAAATTATGGCTTACTCTTCTGAAAATCCGATCGTACAACTCAAAAAATGCCTAAGCCTGGTTCAGGATGTTAGCACTCACACCGAAGCCAACCGGGCCTTCGAGCAATTGTGCGGGATTATCGATGCTGAAAATCCAATGGCGGCGCAACTTTTGGAGATGTTGTGGGAAGAAGCAATTATGGCGAGGCGATCGGCTTTATTTTGGCAACAAATGAGCGATGTTGAGAAAGATATGGCTAATAGAATGATGGAAAATATGACGCAGATGCGGCAGAATTATTTGCGGTTGATGCAAGAAATGTAAGATTTTGGGAATGGGGAATTGGGCATCGGGCATGGGGAAATTGAGACTCAACTCTGACGGAGTGACAATCCCGTCAGCTTGAGCATCTTTTCCCCTATTTTTTCTAGCTGAGTGAGGAATCAACGGGTAAAAATAGATTGTCTTCGATGTGCGATCGGACTTCCAGGGAGACATTGCTAATAGCTAGACATTATTTTAGCTGCTGGCAGTCTATTTGCAAAATCGGGATGCTCCCATGAATGAAAAAGCGAGGCAACAGGGAATTCTATAACAGCCTTCTATTTCCACTTTGCAATACTCCGGACAGTTTTTGGAACGATACTACAAGCTTTACAGGGCAAGGATCATAAAAAAGTCGAATTAAATGTAAGTCCGGCGTGGAGCTGACATTGATTTAATTATCCACAGGGGCTGCGAAGTCAAGCGAGCATAAGCCATTGGGCCCTATAAAAACTGTCCGGACTATTGACTTTGGTCATGTAATTTTACCTAAGTGCAAGGACAGGGTGACCGCGAGTCTCATAGAAAAACAAGCTGCTAACTAGATGCAAAAGTTGGTTCAAAGCCCTAATAGCTCTGCATCTTAACTGAGTACATCTAGCGGAAGACCGGGCAAGCTTTGCTTGAGAGATATAATAATTCCCAATCTTAACAGTGTGTGTCTAGCGAGATACCTTATTCTAATTCAGATAACTATGTCAAATCCATTCAATGTTGGTAAGCCAGTTCCCCCAGAGCAATTTGTGGGACGAAGCTATGAAATTGCGGCTGCATTCGACCAAATCTATAATCGCGCTCACTTGGCGCTTTGGGGTGGTTCAGGAATGGGTAAGACCTCCTTTTTGGAGTTACTGGCGTCGCCTCAAGCCTGGAACAAGAACGGACTAGATCCGTCCCAGGCTGCGATCGTTCTACTTAATTGCGAGAATATCATTCCTTTCACTCCCTCTGGTTTTTGGCGGGAAGTCTTGAGCTTAATGAAGGATAATTTGGGCAGCGAACCTGGATTGCAGGGTGAAATTGAGACATTGTTGCAAACACGTAAAACCACCAAAGATAGCCTACGCCAGGTATTGGGGAAGCTTGGGCAAAAAAACAAATTCTTGGTGCTGCTGGTAGATGACTATGATGCAGCTCTGCGCCCAAACGAGCAATACACTGAAGCTGAAATGGAACAATTCGTCACCGAATGCCGTAGTTTTGCTGTTCACTGTCCGGAGAGAAAATATCTCTCGATGATTGTCGCTTCCCTCAAACGCCTGAATGAACTGGGTCCGCAGCTACGACCAAATGCTTCACCTTGGTATAACCACTATCTGTTCCAGTCGCTGAAGCCATTTAATAAAAAGGAAATTGCTCAACTACTGGGGGGCATCCCAATGAAACCAGAATTACGGGATGCCATTGATGAAATTGCTAGTGGACACCCACGTTTTCTACAGATGGCTGGTTTTTTTATTTACAGAGAACTGCGAACAGGAAAAAGACCTGATGTTCAAGCTTTTATTACGGATTTTGAAAGGGATACCCAGCCATTTTTTCACAGTATTTGGGCTAGATGTTCTGAACAACAGCAGACTCTGTTGATGCTGATGGCTCTGTCTCATTTAAAAGGTCGTCTGCATCATAAAAAACAGTTTGATCTGAGAGGCATGGAACTCATTTTTAGTCAAAGAGAGCGAGAGTTAACCAAACTAGAAGAAGCAGGTGTAATTACCCGCGTTGCCGAAGGAAGAGTGCCATACTCCTTCACTTCATCAATCATGGAGCGCTTGGTGATTCAAGAGATTTGGAATTCGGATCAGGTTTTCCTTCAAGAACGACAAAAAGTGTTTCTCAACCTCATGAGTCATGATCAAGTCAAAAAATTCCAAACAGCAATTAACTGGCTATGGACGAATAAAAATGAAGTGCCGTCTACTCTTGTATGGTTGACTAAGTTAGTAGCCGCGTTTAACGGATTCATAAGTTGAGAGGTGAGAAACCGGGATTGTTCAAAAAAATCTAATTTCTCAATAGCTTCAACCTATCAAATTAACCTTGACGCAATACTGGGAACCTGTGGATAGAGAGAATATGGTTGGGAACACAAATCATAGAAATCCTTACATTGTCGGTACTCCTATCGAGGAACCGGAAAAGTTTTTTGGTCGAGAAAGTCTGTTCAGCTTTATTGATGACAATCTAAGGCAGAATGTACAAGTTATCTTGTTGCACGGTCAACGACGGATCGGCAAGTCATCTGTACTCAAACAGATTCCCAATTTTTTGAGGAATAATGAGTTTGTTTTTGTTCATTTTGATTTGCAAGACCGAGGTCAGTCAACTCTGAGTAGTATACTGCATTGCCTAGCTAAGGAGATTATCGATAAGCTTCAGCTAGAAGGTCGAGTGCAACCGCCAAATCTTGAAGAGTTAGAAGCAGATACAAAAATATTCTCTGATAACTTTTTACCCTCAATTTATCAGGCAATCGGCGATAGTAATCTAGTGTTGTTACTCGATGAGTTTGATGTTTTAGATAACCAAAACAACGACATTGTAAATAAGGGTGCTAGTTTCTTTGATTATTTAAAATCCCTGACTAGCGAACAGAGAAGATTCTTTATCATTCCGGTAGTGGGACGGCATCTGAACGATCTGGAAAATCTGCGTAGTTTGTTTAAAGGTGCGCCTTACCAAGAAATAGGTTTCCTGGACGATCTAAGCGCTCAACGGTTGATTATTAACCCGACTAACAGGGTGCTGCAATATGAACCAGAGTCGATAAAAGCAATTCAGGAACTGTCTGCAGGGCATCCCTATTTTGCCCAAGTAATCTGCTTTTCTATTTTCGGGCAAGCAAGGGATAATAGCAATTCGATGGTCACTCGTGCAAACAACAATTCGATGGTAACTCGTGCAAATGTGGAGAGTGTTGTAGACAAGGCAATTGAAAGCGCTGAACCTGGCTTGGTATGGTTCTGGGAGGGACTGTCTATCTCAGAGAAAGCGATTTTCTCAGCGGTAGCAGAGGCTCAAAAGATAGCTATTGATGAGCAAAAAAAACGCTTGCCGGAAGAACCTTTAACGCTACTCAAAAGCTACGGAGTTATCGAAACCGATTCCCTGGTCGAAGCAGCTAGAAAACTAGCTGAGAATGGTTTCTTGGATGATACGGGACGTAGAGTGAAAGTTGAATTAGTTCGCCGCTGGTTGGTGAAACGCCACCCACTGGGGCAAGAAATATGGCAACTGGAGCAACTCGATCTAGAAAACGTTACTCACCTCTGCGAAGTAGCGAATAGCCTAAAGCAACAGGGAAAAAAGGATGATTCACTGAGGATTTACGAGCAGGTTTTAGTTCTCAATCCCAATCATTTCAGCACTGTACTGTCTCTGGCTGAGGGATACTTGGAGAATAAAAAATTCGACAGATCCTTGGAACTTTACGAGCGATCCTACCAATTGGACAAGGTAAACAACAAAGAATGCCTTGTCAACGCGCTGCAAAAATACGGGCATGAGTTGATAACGCAGCAAAATTTCTCACGAGCAAAGAAGCAGTTCAGCCGAATCTTGAAAATTGATCCCGATCGAGAGTCAGCACAGCAGAAACTGGAAGAAATTGAAGTTTATCAGAGCAGAGGTTTAGGTCAGACAGGTCAACAATCTACACGCGATCCTGACTCATCTGTTAGTCGCAGAAGCAACAGCAGTATCCAGATTCAGCGTAAACGAGTTTTGATAGGCTTAATAGCAGCAGTAGCAACGATCGCCACCGTGGGTTTCGGCGCTTATCGAGTGGCAACTCCTTGTCCACCAGGTCAACAGAAAGCATTATTAGGTATTGGATGTGAACCAGATACGAGAAGGATTAGTCGTGGCGATCGCACTTTATTTCCTAATATTAAAAACTCCAATCGCGAGCGTGGTATTTCAGCATTCAAACAAGGCAATTACTCCGAAGCTACTCAATTCTTTAAAAACGCTGTAGCAGGCGATCGCAACGACCCAGAAGTGCTAATTTACTACAACAATGCACTAGCAAAGGAAAAGGGTTATCCTGTAACTTTGGCAGCAGTTGTGCCAGCAGATAACCAAGAACCAATAGCTAAAGAAATTTTACGCGGTGTGGCACAGGCACAAAATCAGTTCAATCAAAAAGGGGGATTAAACGGTCGATTGTTGGAAATTGTCATCGCCAACGATGCTAACGAACCGGAACAAGCTAAACAAATAGCTGCTGAGTTGGTGAAAGACAAATCTGTACTGGGAGTAATCGGACACTACTCTAGCGATGCTACCAAACCGGCGCTAGATGAATACAACAAAACTGAACTAGCAATCATCTCTCCCACCAGCACCAGTACATCTTTGCAGGGTAATAATTTCTTTCGGACAGTGCCTTCTGATGCAGATGCTGGCAAAAAATTAGCAGAATATGCCAGAAAAACCCTTAACTTAAACTCAGTTGTGATTTTCTACAATCCCGATAGTACCTACAGCGACAGTCTCAGAGAGGAATTTACAAAGAACTTTGAAAAACTAGGAGGTAGCGTAGTTCGGAGGATTAATTTGACCGAACAGAAATTCGATCCAGAAACAGAAGTTGCAAAGAGTCTGTGGAGAGATAAAGCACAAGCAGTTGTGTTATTTCCGGACACTCAAAACACTGATGTAGCCCTAAAAACTGTCACAGCTAACGCCCAGCAGACGGCTAGGCTAAAGACTAGGCCCCCAAATCCACAGAGGCAAGGGCTAAAGTTGTTAGGTGGGGATACTTTGTATAGTAAGACAACCTTGAACGAAGATGGTCAATCCGTTGAAGGCTTGATTCTAGCTGTATCTTGGTTTAGGGAAGCACCACAAGCAAAAAACTTTGCCATAGCAGCAGGCCAGCAATGGGGAGGATCCGTTAGCGGGCGCACAGCTAGTAGCTATGATGCGACTCAGGCTTTTATTAAAGCTTTGTCACCCAATCCCACTCCCGCTACAGTTCTGCGAGGACTCAAAAATATCAATCTTCCAGACAGTCAAACGTCAGGGTATCCACTCAAGTTTACTTCGGAAGGGGAGAGACAAAGTGAATCCATCCTTGTTAAGGTTGAGGGAGGTAAATTCACACTCCTGCAATAGAGGTGGGCTATTATAGGAGATTGGATGACACATTCACCTGCTCACAGAAATCCTAATATTATTGCTGTTCCCATTTATGAGATCTTCACCTGTTCGCAGAAATCCTTACATTATCGGTCGTCCAATCAATGAACCGGAATTATTTGTTGGGCGAGAAAGTATATTCCGCTTTGTTGAGGATAATTTGAGGCGGGGTGAAAAAGTGATCTTGTTGGACGGTCAGCGACGTATCGGTAAGTCGTCTGTACTCCGTAATATTCCTAAGTTTGTTGCATTAGATGAATTTGTCTTTGTTCCTTTCGACCTTCAAGACTACAGCCAAGAACAACTCAGCAGTATCTTAGTAGCGCTCGCTAAAGAAATTATCGAACACCTAGAACTAGATGCAGCTAAGATAAGGCTACCTTCAATCGCCGAGTTAGAAACAGAACCATATATTTTCTCTAGCAAATTTTTGCCCCAAGTTTATGAGGCATTGGGAGAGAAAAATATAGTTTTGTTGTTTGACGAATTTGATGTCTTAGATAGTGACTATTTAGTGGCAGTATTTGAAGATTTTTTACCCTATTTACAGTCTGTTATAGAGCTAGATAATAAACTCTTCACCGTTCTATTTTTAGGACGGGAATCGCCAGATATGCCGAATTTCCTCAGTTTATTTAAAGATGCCCCCTACCAAGAAATTGGTTTGCTAGATGAGGTAAGCGTTAAGCGTCTGATTACTAAACCATCTAAGGGGATTCTTGAATACGAACCAGATGCGATAAAAGCAATTCTGGAACTGTCGGGCGGGCATCCCTATTTTACGCAAGTAATCTGCTTTGCTATTTTTGGCACAGCGCGGGATCTAGATAACTGGACAGTCACTCGTGCAGATGTTGAGAGTATTGTAGACAAGGCAATTGAAAGTGCTGAAGCTGGCTTGGCCTGGTTCTGGGATGGACTATCTCTTCCGGAAAAAGTAGTTTTTTCAGCAGCAGCAGCAGCTCAAAAAATAGCTATTGAAAAAGCAGATAAAATTCCAGAAGACCCATTAAAGCTACTCAAAAGCTATGGAGTTTCCCGAACAGACTCCCTCGTTCAAGCAGCGGAACAACTGGTTAAAAGGGGTTTTTGGGATGACAAGACACGCAAAGTAAAAATAGAATTAGTTCGCCGCTGGTTGGTGAAACGTCACCCAGTGGAGCAAGAGGTAGATGAATTAAAAAAGCTAGAGAAGGTTGAAATACAAACAGTTAATAGCAGATCCATTGGCGGGCAATTATCAGCACAAAAACAAGAGCTAGCAATTACAGTTATTCCTTCCAATGCCCCAGGTGTAAAAAAGCGAGTTCTGTTAGGAACGGTGGCAGTAATAGGATTAATCTCTGTCGCTGTGGGGTTGGGGGTTTATCGCTTGGTAACGCCATGCCCAGTAGGTGAAAATAAAGAGTTAGCTTTTTTCTGTATAGCAGATACCAGGATTAATATTAGTCGCGGCGATCGCACGTTATTTCCTAATACTAAAAACACCAATCGCGAGCGTGGCATTGCAGCATTTAAGAAAGGTAATTACTCCCAATCAGCGCAATTCTTTAAAAACGCTGTAGCAGATAATCGCAACGACCCCGAAGTGCTAATTTACTACAACAATGCACTAGCAAAGCAACAGGGTTCTCCTGTAACTTTGGCAGTAGTTGTGCCAGTGGATAACCGAGAACCAATAGCTAAAGAAATTTTACGCGGTGTGGCACAGGCACAAAATCAGTTCAATCAGAAAGGAGGATTAAACGGTCGATTATTGGAAATAGTCATCGCCAACGATGTTGACAAACCGGAACAAGCTAAACAAATAGCTACTGAGTTGGTGAAAGACAAATCTGTACTGGGAGTGATTGGACACAACTCTAGCGATGCTAGCAAACAGGCGCTAGATGAATACAAACTAGCTGAAGTAGCCATGATCTCTCCCACCAGCACCAGTACATCTTTGCAGGGTGATAATTTTTTTAGGACAGTTGCTTCTGATGTTGCTGCTGGAAAACAGTTAGCTGAATATGCCAGAAAATTCCTAGACTTGAACGCAGTTGTGATTTTCTACAATCCTAATATTCCCTACAAGGACAGTCTCAGGGAAGAATTTACAAAGAACTTTGAAAAACTCGGGGGTAGGATAGTTCGGAGGATTGATTTGACCGAACCGAAATTCGATTCAGAAATAGAAGTTGCCAAGAGTCTGTGGAGAGATAAGGCACAGGCAATTGTGTTGTTTCCGGACACGCAAAACACCGATGTGGCGCTGAAAATTGCCACAGCTAACGCCCAGCAGACAGCTAGGCTAAAGACTAGCCCCCAAAATCCACAGAGGCAAGGGCTAAAGTTGTTAGGTGGGGATACTTTGTATAGTCAGACCACCTTGAACGGAGGCAGTGAAGACGTTGAAGGCTTGATTCTCGCTGTACCCTGGTTTAGCCAAGCACCACAATCAAAAAACTTTGCCATAGCAGCAGCGCAGCAATGGGGAGGGCCGGTTAGCTGGCGCACAGCTACTAGCTTTGATGCGACTCAGGCTTTTATTAAAGCTTTGTCGCCCAATCCCACTCGCGCTACAGTTCTGCGAGGACTTAAAAATATCAATCTTTCAGACACTCAAACGTCAGGGTATCCACTTCAGTTTACTTCGGAAGGGGAGCGCCAGAGTGAAGCAATTTTGGTTAAGGTTGTTGGAGATAAGTTTGTGTTACTGGAGTCGCAAAAATGACTGGGAGAGTGATCGGGGTGAAGCGCAATTACGAAGGTTGCGATCGCATTCCTAAATCTCAGTCACTTAGCATCACCCAGTTGTCCATTCTGGAAGATAGATATGACGACACCAGTAAAACTTGAGTTGGTTAAAATTGCGCTCGTTACGAACCAAGTTGATGACCTCGCAGTAACAGGAACCAAGGTCAAAATGCGTTAATTGCGATCGCCATTATAGCCAATCATCGCCCAAAAATAGTGTAAAATTGCGATCGACCGCCATGAGTGATGGACTGCTATGAGCGATCGCTCGCCAGAACTCAAATGGGTTCTATACAGGACTTATGCAGGCACACTACATATAGTGTGCCTGCATAAATACGAATGCTAATAATTAATCAAAGCTATTTGCCCGATCGCAACTGCGAACTTTTCCTACTTCATTAAAGCAGCGCCACGGTTGTAAAGTTCGCGCGCGTAATCAGTCCAAGTTCCCTGTCCCCAATAGCGGAAACAGCTTGTTTGTAGCAGCAAGTTGTAAAGCAAAGCTTGCTGGTATTCAAACTGCTTGGTAACTGAAGGATCTTGCTGCACCAGCGGGTCGTATTTTTTGTGAAATGCAGCGCTGAGTAGATTCATCGGTTCCAAGACATTTTCGTAGCCTTTCACCCAACTCAAATCGTTAGTCCAAGAAGCACCATCCATGTGAAAATTATGGTCGGTTTGCTTGAGTTGGGCGATCGCACTTTCCACTTTTTCCGGTGTAGCACTATCAGGATCGACTAGGTGCCAGATTTTGTGCTGGTTAATCCCCTGACAAACAGGATAATCTTCAGGATTAACGCCCGCCGCCTCAATTATTTCCAAATATTCAGTCCCGTTTAAACCGACAACGCCGGATTTTCCCCCGCCTTGTTCGCGGTTTTCGTGCCAAGCTTTGACAAAAGCGCTGGGAAATTCATTCATCATGACGCCGCCATTTTCGCCGTCGGCAATCTGAGTGACTAAAGAAGGAACTGTGACATTGCCAATTTGCTGTTTATTGCGTCCTTTGGCTTCGTAATAAGGCTGCATTTGACCCACCAATTTCGTATCTGAGCCTTGGGTTTTAATCAAAGCCGTGATGCTGATTGTTTCGCCCTGAGAATTGCGGGCAACTAAACGGTTGGGAATATATTTTTGGTCTTGCGACAATCCCGAACCATCGGGATTTTCTACAGAATGTTCTTGCACCATCAGCCAGCGATAGCCGCATTCTTTCAAAGCTTTGATGTATTCGTAAAGTGTATCTGGGTGATTGGGAAAGTGCATTTCTGGGGGCGAAAAACCTTTAACGCGCTTCAGGGCATCCAACCCAAAAATTGCCGCAAAATGATGTTGCCATGCTTGAATTTGGAGTTTGATGTCGGGAATGGGAGTTGAGGGAATGACGGCGTGACTCCACATTGTACCCAGCCATTCTACGTGGGGTTGATATTGAGGATCGCAGGTAATCCGCTTGAGATTATCAAAGATATCGTCGCGTCCCATTTGGCGCAATCCCCACAATAAGTTGCCCGAATAGTCGAGCATAATTCGCGGGTTGCAGCCTTCAGCAATCAGTTGTGGGATGAATTCCCCCATGCGAGAATAGCACCAAGCAAAGACTCCAGCGTTGTGGTTGTCTCCTTGGTTGGGATGTTCAAACATATTCTGGAGATTGCTGATCAGTTCGCCGTTTGCACCTGCAGGAATTGTCGGTTGGTGCATATGGAGGGCGCAGGCGAATCCGGCTTGAATGTTTTCGAGGCGGAGGTTTGTGGCAGGTAGAAAGACTGGTTCGTTGCTATTGGCTGCGGCACTGATTTCTGCTTCGGAGCCGCAAATATTGGGGAATCCTGAGTTGATTTCTTGTAAAATCGGTAAATTGGGAGATTGTGCGATCGCAGGCATAAATTTTTCTCAACAATTGTGGAGGGGCGCTGTCTGCTATTGCTAAGATAGCTAGATACTTTAACAGTAGCAGAGGATGTCTGCAAAAGATAAATTACCCAAGATAAGTCCGGGAGCGCGGAAGCTCCTAATCTTGGGTAAAATGTTTAACACATTTCACGTCAATAGGCGAGGTCAATTATGAAATACGAAATCAAGCTTTTGGAACCAACGGATTTGTGGTACGTCCAAAATAACATCAATCCTGAAACCAATAAGTTTTACCATCCCACTAAAAATATTCCGTTGGTTCAGCAAGCGGAAATTAACTTGAACAATTCGGGAGTGATAGTTCAAAAAGGTGCGCTGCATTGGTGTATGGGGAAATTGACTTCGGGTGTTTATAAAACGGATAATCGTTTAAAAGATATGTGGGTATCTTTGACAACGGAAATGGACTACAACGCTCCCGTATATCAAGGGACTGGTACGGTGAAACTGGAACCGAGACAAAAAGGCCATTTCCTGCATTATACGCCGATCGAGCTTTCGGATGCAGAGCAGTGGGAATTTGATGACGGTATATTTCAGTTTTGTTCGGACAATGTAGTTATCGGTGCTAAAAAACTGAAATTCCGACAAGTGGCTGCTTCTAATGACGGTAGGTGGAGAATTGCTGTTACAGCTTTGCGGGAACAAAAAGCTACTGTTGTAGCAGCTACCAATTCACCAGCTAAGGTTGTCGAACTCAAGCAAGGTGAAACTTTGATAGCTGATTGCGATTTAGTAAAAGGATTTACCAAGGGGATTGAAGAAGACTATCGAAAATTAGGTCATTTTGGCAAAGGCGGTGGAGAGGGTTATGTTTGGTATTATCAGGGCAAAGGTAAATTATTAGTATGTGAAAATGATGCGATGGGTTTGGGTTGAGCTATTGACAGCGACAGGAGATGCGATCGATAAAAAGGAATGGATTTGACCAATTAGTTTGATTTGTGCCAAATCTGGAAACACAGGCGCTCGATTACACTTGGGCACATCAGGGACACGGCAGTGCCGTGTCCGTAGCTGTATTTTAAGCAACAGTCCGATCGCCCGAATCTGCGCCAACATCCGCTAGCTGTGCGTATTTCCGTGTATTCCCAATGGCCTACTTGCTTATTTGCCGAGAACTCCTATACTTTGTCAAGTTAAGAAAATATTTTTTTGATTCATCCAGGAGCGAGAAAAAAAAATGTACATAGTACAAATTGCCTCGGAGTGCGCCCCCGTCATCAAAGCAGGAGGTTTAGGCGACGTAGTTTACGGTTTGAGTCGGGAGTTGCAGAATTCCGGCCACTGCGTCGAGATTATTCTACCCAAGTACGACTGCATGAGGTACGACCACATTTGGGGACTTCACGAAGCCTACCGGGATTTGGCTGTGCCCTGGTACGGCGGCGAAATCCTCTGCGATGTCTTGTGCGGGTGGGTGCACGGGCAGTTGTGTTTTTTCATCGAACCTCGCTCTCAAGATAACTTTTTTAATCGCGGCTGTTATTACGGATGCAATGACGACAATATGCGGTTTGCATTTTTCAGCAAAGCCGCTTTGGAATTTTTGCTCAGAAGCAACAAGCGTCCCGATGTGATTCACTGTCACGATTGGCAAACTGGTTTGGTGCCAGTCTTGCTTTTTGAAATATACAAATACAATTGGATGGAATATCAGCGAGTGTGCTATACCATTCACAATTTCAAACATCAAGGCATGGGAGGTAGCGATATTTTGCAAGCAACGGGTTTGCACAGACCGGATTATTATTTTGAGTACGATCGCCTGCGAGATAACTTTAACCCTTTTGCCATCAACTTTATGAAAGGCGGCATTGTTTACTCGAACTTTGTCACCACGGTTTCGCCGCACCACGCTTGGGAAGCTCACCTCGGCGAGTTTGGCTACGGTTTGGGCCACACTTTGCATTTGTATCAAGAGAAGTTTCGCGGGGTGCTCAACGGCATCGATTATGATGTGTGGAATCCCGAGACCGATCGCTATATTCCGCACCACTACAATCAGGAGGATTTGGCAGGAAAAGCCAAAACTAAAAAAGCTTTGCGCGATCGGCTGTTACTGCGCGATGCTGACAAGCCTATTATTACCTTTATCGGTCGTTTGGACGACCAAAAAGGTGTTCATCTCGTCCACCATGCAATTTATTACTCTCTGAGTAAGGGAGCGCAATTCGTGCTTTTGGGTTCCGCGACGGAAGCGGGAATTAACGCGCATTTCCAGCACGAAAGACAGTTTTTAAATGATAATCCCGACTGCCATTTAGAACTAGGTTTTAATGAGGAACTGTCGCACTTAATTTACGCGGGTGGGGATATGATTGTGGTTCCCAGTAATTACGAACCCTGCGGGCTGACTCAGATGATTGGGTTGAGGTACGGTACTGTTCCTGTGGTGCGGGGAGTTGGCGGTTTGGTGAATACTGTGTTCGATCGAGATTACGACACCCGCCACCTCCCGGAAGAACGCAACGGTTACGTATTTTACCAAAGCGACTACGGCGCTTTAGAGTCGGCGCTCGATCGGGCGATCGGATTGTGGTATGACTATCATGATGAATTTGAAAAACTCATGCTTCAAGGCATGAATTGTGACAATTCGTGGAAATATCCAGCTAAAGACTATGTGGAAATTTACGAGCAAATTAGACACAAATAATCCGTAGCGTATCCAGTGTGCACCTTATTAACTGTAGGGTTCGCACTGCTAGCCCGCTTCTTGGTGGCTGTTGAGCCTGGTCGCGAAGTCTGACAGTGGATACATGGCGGTGACGAGAATCGCCATGAGTTGGCTCTTGCTTTGTTTTTGGGAGCGCGAGATGGTTTAACTCACTTTCAGCACCCTCCACTGCCACAATCGGTTTTTGCGGAATTTTGTGAACCAAAAGGGTCACTTTTTATATACACAAGTGGGTAATTGAACTGGTGATTGCCAGTTCACTTTCGCTAAACTCCGAAAATTCGTAATGTGACAGTTCAGGGTGCCGAATGTGGGTTTGAGCAGGGTTGTCAACTTGTCGGTTCTCTATGTGGCTGAAGGTAAGGTGTAATGGCGATCACGGCTTGTCGGTCGATCGTGCAAATCCGTTTGATTTTGACATGGTTGGCGATCGCTCTCATCACCATCTGCCAGTTGCGTCAGTCCTGATATAGCGGTGGCAGGCAGACCCAAAGAGTTGTACAATATGCACGCAGTTATCTTGAAATTTACAGTTTGCTTAATTATCAGAGTTAAAACAAGAGTCGCTACCAAAGCGATCCTGCTGATACTGTTAGCTCCTGCATCGTTATCCCAAAAGCTTCCTCTCTGCACAAAAAAGCAGCTAACGCTCCAATTTCTTGAGGTTGAATCATTCTCTTTTGAGGATTAGTCTGTTTTGTTTGTTGAATGTATTGCTCGGGATTTTGCTCCTCTACTGTTTCAGCAATATGTGTCATCCAACTTTTACCAAATTTGGTTTCCACCCAACCAGGACTAATCGCATTGCAAGATACCCCATATGCAGCACCTTCTAAGGCTACACAACGAGTCAAGCCTACTACTCCTGCTTTTGCAGCACAATAAGCACCATTAGATGGAGAACCTACTGAAGCTGCGGTGGAGGCAATATTAATAATTCGTCCCCATCGTTGCTCGATCATACCAGGCAGACAAAGCTTGATGGTGCGATAGACCCCATTGAGATTAACATCTATAACTTTCTGCCAAAGCCGATCGGAATGACCGCATATTGTCTGCTCCGCACTAATTCCCGCAGCATTAGCCAGAATATCTATTTTGCCGAATGTTTTGATGGTTACATCGTAAAACGCCTGTACAGACTCCATTGAACACACATCAAGATTAGTGGCTATCGCTCTAACTCCTAGCTCCTCAATTTCCTTTTTTGTAGTTTCTAATTCCTCAGCACCGGGTAAATAAACTAATTCTTCAGGTTTTGAGCTATTATTACTTGCTAAAAGTGAACCTATTACTACATTAGCACCTGCTTGGGCAAAAGCTAAAGCGATCGCCTTACCCATTCCTGATGCTCCTCCTGTCACCATAGCTACACGATTTTTTAAATATTTTTCTTGATTCATATTTAGTTTATGTTTCTGACTTTAAAGCGATTATAACTCAAAACGGTTCAGTTAAGGAAAATTGTACGAAAATGTTGGGTCGAGTGAAACGGAGGGTTCGTTTCTCAACCCAACCTACGCACGATCGGTTTTTTAGCACTAACTGAACCGTATTGGATTATAACTATCTTTCATTACTCTCAACAAAGCAAAAGTTGAAACGATTGAAATTGATTTTCTTGAGTGCGTTCCTCTCTCAATAATATAGTCTAATTTAATAGTGTACTGAATGGAATGGTGTATTTTAATTATGTCCGACTACTTAAGACTGTAATACAAGCAATCATAATCACCATAATGATATTTTGTTTTAACGATAAATGTTCTTTTAAAAAAAAATTTGAAAGTATTAATACAACAATCGAATAAGAAAATACAATGGGTTGTACTGTAGAAATACTGTTAATTTCTAGTGCAGAAACATACAAAATATATCCTCCCATATTTGTTCCTATGGCGAGCAAGGCTTTTATTTTATTCTTTACGGTAGATGGTTTGACCTTTCTCCATTTTCCAGTAAATATCAAAAAACTTATCATCGAACCAATAGCACCGATACTGTAATAGTATACAAGAATGCGCGAATTATATGTATTAACATAAAGCTTCGCAAAAAAATACATTGTACTCACAGAGAGAAGATAATAAATTGAAAATAGTACGCCTCTAAAATGATGCAAATTGTTATTTTCAGTATGACTGTTCTTTTTTATTAAGGCTATAGATACAATACATGATCCCAAAATGATTACGCAAATTAATTGAGGTATAGTCAATTTTTCATTTAAAAAAATAATACCAAGTGGAGTAGTTAACACAGTAGTGCTACTCATTATTGGACTAGCAATAGATGAATAGGTGTAAGTCATTGCTTTTGTGTAAAACGATGTAGATATTAATCGAATCATGCCTAATGGCAGGATCATTAAAAATACATTAAAATCAAACACAAATTTAAAATCAAAAGTTGTAATATGAGCATATATTATCCCAAACAAACCATAAATTATAGAATTGGCTACATATATAGTAAATCTTGATTCTTCCTTCATTGATGCTTTATATAGTACATCAGAAACCCCCCACATTAACATTGCACTTAAAGCTAATATTATCCACATAATATTTTGTTTACTCCATATATTGGCTAAGTCCAAGCCTTCCTTGATTTAGCCAATATGTATTTTCCTTAGAATGTTTGCTAGTATAATTTTTAGTTTCTTCATAATTAACACCTAAAATATGTAAGGCGTTTGCCGCTCTAGTAAAAATTGGAAGTAAGCCAATCTCCTCATCAGAAAGCTTTGTATATTTTTGATATTCTTCTATTAAAATATTTGCACGATAAATAGTTTCATTTTTATCTTCTACTAGGCATAAATTAGACATAATGACTGCCAAATCAATGATGCGAGGGTAATAATTGGAAACACCAAAATCAATAATATAAATTTTATTATTCTTATCTTTTAATACATTGGTAGCAACAATATCCCCATGTACAAATGTATGGGGCAATTTTTCAAAATTTATTTGACCAAATATTTTATATAATGGTTTTATAAACTTAATATCCTCTTTTTTTAAATAAGATTTTTTTGTATTATATTCATTAACAAAATTTACTAATGCCCATTGGTTATAAGTTGGTATAGGTTTTAAATCCATTTGATGAATCAAGGCTGATTGTTGGGCAAGAAACCTCAGTTCATCAAAAGATGGTTTTAAGTTTAAATCGTAAAAACTCTTTCCATTTACATATTCAAGCACACAAAGACTTAAATCATCTTTATTATACAAATATCCTTGATTTCCTTCGTAGAATTTAGGATGGTGTACCCCTCCTTGTATGGCTTTTAGAATACAACTAATTAATCTATTTATATCTTCCTTAGCTCTATTTTGAAAAATTTTTACAAAATATTTACCGCTGGATGATTCTAAAATATAATTCAAGTCTTCATATCCCACATTTACTACCGTGCTACTTATGTAGCTTCCAAGATTAAAATCTTGACAAATACTTGTAAGTATTTGCAAAATATTTTTCTGGTTTTCAAAGAAATTCATAGTTTGTTTATTAGATAACTATTCTTTAACAAGAAAACCACTTTGATGAAAATAATCAAAGTATGTAGCAATTAATTGTTGATCCACAGGGGGACAAATCAAAGAGGTTGTATCTAATCCTTTAATGGTATTTTCACAATCAAATGATTGAGATGTCATGGAAGAAGTTTCTAAATATGTCACATCTTTTCCAGGTATCTTTTCAGTCACCATTGGTAATAAAGGACTCAGAAAATTATCAACCGAATGATTGGCTAGTTCCCGAAATTCTTTTTGCCAATCAAGATAAGAAATTTGTTGAATAGAATAACCCAAAGCTTTAATTTCTTCAATTAAATTACTCAGGGATAAAGATTGAGCATTGACTAAGTGAAAAGTCTTGCCAATAGATTCTTTTTGTTGGGATAAATGAATAATCGCACTACTCACATAATCCACAGGTGCGAGATCCATTATCCAATCCATCTGAGGAGCATTTCCTAGTAAAACAAAAGCCTTGAACAAACGACACATTAAATCATTAGTATTGCTTGCACCTGTTTTACTATGTCCTGAAATCTGTCCGGGACGATAAATACTCACAGGAATACCACGATCTAAAGCAAGTTTTACTAACTTTTCTGCTACCCACTTACTTTGTGCATAACCATCATTCATACCCTCAGTTTTTTCTAAAGGATCATTTTCTTTAATGTCTTTCATTCCGGCATAAAAATCCGATTCAAAAATAGCCAGAGTAGAAATATAATGTACGGGTTTAAGCTGGGTTTTAACAGCTAATCTGAGTATTTCTTGAGTACCTAAAACATTAACAGATTTTAGATAGGAATAAGGATAAAACAGATTAACAAATGCTCCATTATGATAAATTACATCTATTACTGTTGCTAAATTATTAAATTCTGATTGAGTGAGTCCCAAAAGAGGCTGAGATAAATCCCCTAAAACGGGAATTACACGGTCTGTAAAACCCTCATTTTTTATTAAATATTTTTGCCAATTTTCAGCAATTTTCTGTTTACCTTCTTCAAAATTAACTGCTCTAACTAAACAATAAATGTTTGCTTTAGTTTGCTCTAACAGTTCTTGTAGCAAAAACGCACCTAAAAACCCAGTTGATCCGGTTAATAAAATATTAGTAGGAGTGGCAGAGGGTTGGATTAAATTTACTGATGGCTTAATCATTTCATCTAAAACAACTTCTGTTGATAAATCTACGATTTGGCCTATCTGTTGATTCTGTTGATTACCCTGACGTAAATTTTCAATGGTTTCAGCTAATCCACTAATTGTCGGATTCTCAAAGAAGGAAAGCAGGGATAAATCCAACTGGAAAACCTCATGAATTTTGTGAAAAATTTGAGCCGTTAATAGTGAGTGTCCTCCCAGTTCAAAGAAATTATCATAAATACCCACGGGTTCAATTTCTAACACCTCTGACCAAATTTCAGCTAATTCTTCATGAATCGTATTGTGAGGAGGAACAAAAGGTGACTCTAAAACTGGTCGGTTATGAGTAGGTGCTGGAAGGGAACGGCGATCGATTTTACCATTAGGAGTTAAAGGGAAACTCTCCATTATGACAAAATTAGAAGGAATCATATAGTCAGCTAACTTTTGTTTCAGAAAACTGCGTAATTGTGGAACTAGCTGCGGTGTGGAGTTTTCCGTTACAGGATTATTAGCATAAACCAACCAAGGTTTTAAGAAGACAGGAGATGAGATTTTGCGATCGTTGTCCGGTGTATCGGTGAAGATTGCTTCTTCATGCTTGAAGATTACATCATAACAACCATTGGCTTGATCTTGCGACCAGTTAATATTAACGATATAGGAGAATTTTTCACTTAACTCGCAAATATCTTCAGGTTCTACTACATTTTGACTAGCTTTTTCTACTAATTCTTTCAATTGTGCCACAGTATCAGGACAATCTTTCTGAGCTAATATTTCTTGAGCGGTTACATCAGCAAAAATTCTGGCATTAGGAATGTTACGGATTCCTAAAGTGTGAGGATTTATTTCTGCTAATATTTGACTTAATTTCTCTAAAGTAAAACTCTCTTGTTGCCAATCTAACCACGAATGTTCTATATTTGTTTTGGGAGTTCCCACACGCAAAATTACATCATAACGAAAACGTACTAATTCATTATGATAGCGTCCTCGCTTGAGCCTAATTTCAACATCAGTAATTTGGGGTAAATGTTGTTTAATAGCCCGAAAAAAATCAGGGTCTATTACTAATCCTTGTTCTTGATTTAATCGTTTTTGAATACGTTGTTTTAGTTGTTTGGTTGATAAAGACGAGGGAGCTTGATATAACTGCACAGAAGTATGGAAGGTTTCTAATAAGGGGAGAGAGCGTACATCGCCCACAAAAATAAAACCCCCTGACTCTACCTTATGCACAAGCTCTTCTAATACTTTGACTAGATAATTAATGCTGGGAAAATATTGAATAACTGAGTTAATAACTACAGAATCAAAAGATTGATTTGCTAATATTTCTAAATTGTCCGCTGATGTTTGATAAAGGCTGACTTTTGACCAATCTTGCCCTTGTTTATTTAATTGTTCTTCAATATAATGTACTGATGCTTTTGTAATGTCGGTTCCACAATAACGATCGCACTGAGGAGCTATGCGAAATAGTAACATCCCTGTCCCACAACCAATTTCTAAAACACGGTTGGGTTTTAAGGAAAGAATCCGCTTTACTGTATGTTCAACCCATTCTTTTACTTCTGTTGGATGTACTGGTAAACCTGTATAGCTATTATTCCAACCACTAATATTAAAAGTGGGATCTTCTTCAGCATTAGATTGACTGTAAGCATCATTCCAGATTTTTTGCCATTGTTCAGTTTGGGAACGATGAGCGTCAGTCTCAGTATCGGAAATATTTGTATTTTCAGTATCTTGATTCGGAATAATATATGCTACGAGGCGTTTTTCACCATTATTTTCTTCCCGCGCATTGACTACAGCTTCTTTTACTAAAAAATGTTCATGAAGTAGGGTTTCAATTTCTCCCACCTCGATGCGAAATCCTCTAATTTTTACTTGGTTATCTATACGTCCTATATATTCGATATTTCCATCTGGAAGATAACGAACTAAATCTCCCGTTTTGTAAAGACGCGATCCAGGTTGATTACTTAAAGAGTTCGGAACAAATTTTTGTTGTGTTAATTCAGGCTGATTGAGATAACCTCTAGCTAAACCCTCGCCACCAATACTTAATTCTCCTATTTCACCAAAAGGTACAGGAGTAAGTGGGTCTGTTAAACGGCGTAAATGCTGATCTAAAATGTAAATTTGAGTATTAGCAATGGGTTTACCAATAGGTATTTTTTCGGTAGCTGATGTTACTTGGTAAACCGTTGACCAAATCGTTGTTTCCGTTGGTCCATACATATTCCACAGACTACCTACTTTTTCCAGTAATTGAAATGCTAGTTTTTGGGTAAGTGCTTCACCACCGCACAGAACTTTTAATTGTTTATTGCCTTTCCATTCAGATGTTAGAAGCATTTGCCAAGTAGCCGGAGTAGCTTGGATGATGGTGGCTTTTGTTTCCTCTATTTGTTCGATTAACTTCGGTCCGTAGGTAGAATTTTCTTGACTTACTAGAATTACACTTCCTCCTACACTCAATGGTAAGTAGATTTCTAAAGCTGCGATATCAAATGATATAGTTGTTACTGCTAAAAGTCTATCGGTTTCCGTTATTCCCGGTTCTTGAATCATAGAAATTAAAAAATTGACAACGGATTGATGTTCAATTTGCACTCCTTTGGGTTTACCTGTAGAGCCGGAAGTATAAATTGTATATGCCAAATTTCTTGAGGTTAATGTGCTGTCAGGATTTTCTTGACTGCATTGAGCGATTTTTTCCCAGTCACTATCAATACTAACGATGATAGTTTGTTGATTTTCAAGATTTGATTGTTGATCGGGAAGAAGATTATGACAAATTGCCAATAAACTTTGCTGAGTTAATAATATTATTGGTTGGAAATTTTCTACTATATAAGCGAGACGTTCTTGGGGATAGGCTGGGTCTAAGGGTATATAACAGCCACCAGCTTTTAAAATACCTAAAAGTCCAATAACAGTATTGATTGTTCTTTCTAAACAGATTCCTACCATCACTTCCGCTCGCACGCCCAAACTCTTTAGATAGTGGGCCAACTGGTTAGAACGCTCATTTAATTCTTGGTAGGTTAAGTGCTGTTTTTCAAAAGCTACAGCAACATTTAACGGATTTGTATTTACTTGGATTTCAAATAAGTTATGAATACAGATAGAAGTATATTTGTTGGTCATAGTAAAATAACTTTTTCCTAGAGAAGGTATGGTTTAGTAAAAATTCTCTTGTAAGTCTCGTATCATTCCTTACGCGGGCGCAATCGCGTTTTTTCGTCAATTTACTGTTAGACAGAAATTATTTGCTCCGATTGGTAATCTAGCCTCTATTATTAAAATCTCACATAAAACTACCGCTCCTTCATAAACGAGCGTATTTGTAACATTTATTAACAACAGGATTTACGTAAGCACGCTCGGGCGTTGCATAATAGCGGCATGATTTTGATTTTTTTGGTGGATGGGCCCATAAGCCCGAAGGCGTGTATTTTCACAGCAGGCAGGACACCCTACAATAACCATCCTCAAATTGTGCAAAGCCACTTTTACCTAATCTGCGGGCTACCACTAAGTCTTTTCGTAAAAAAAAGTGCCGATTGAGCGAAGTCGAGACCGGATTTCTGACCACCCGTGCGTCAGCCCTAAAATAGTTACGCTCTCGATCATCAAATAAGAATTACTTGCATTAATATAGTAAAGCAATGACTATAGATGGCTGTGGATCTACCATCGTGTCAATTACCAGATGAAAAAATCTATCGTTATAGAACAATGAGCATTTCTCGGCGTATTTTTCTTGCCAGCGGTACAGCAATGGCTGTCGTGGCAGTGGGGGAACTAAGCAAAAAAGCCCCTGTCGCAGCCCAAACCGGCACTCTCAACCTTTATTCAGCACGTCACTACGACACTGATAATCAGTTGTACCAAAGCTTCACCCAAAAAACTGGGATCAAGGTTAACCTCGTTGAAGCGGATGCTGACCAACTAATTGAACGGATCAAAAGTGAAGGTGCAAATAGCCCCGCTGATGTTTTCATCACGGTGGATGGTGGGCGTTTGTGGCGGGCAAAACAAGCAGGTATTCTGCAACCTGTTTCTTCAACAGTCCTGACATCGGCAATTCCAGCAAGTTTGCGAGATCCTCAAGGTTTCTGGTTTGGTCTATCGCGCCGGGCACGGGTGATTGTTTATAACAAAAGCAAGGTGAACCCTGCCCAGTTGTCAACCTATGAGGCGCTGACAGAACCTCGGTGGAAAGGCAAAGTTTTAGTGCGATCGTCCACTAATATCTATAATCAGTCTCTTGTTGGGGCTATGTTAGCGGTTCATGGAGCTCAAAAAACAGAAGCTTGGGCGCGAGGATTGGTGGCTAATTTTGCGCGTCCTCCAGAGGGAAATGATACGGCGCAAATCAAGGCTGTTGCTGATGGGGTAGGCGATATTGCCATTGTTAATACCTATTATGTAGCTCGCTTAATGAAATCGAAAGATCCAGCAGAACAAGCGATCGCGGCGAAAGTAGGTGTATTTTTCCCCAACCAGCGGGATCGCGGTACCCACGTCAACATTAGTGGTGGGGGTGTAGTCAAAACCTCCCGTAACAAAGCAGGCGCGACCAAATTCTTGGAACACTTAGCCAGTCCCGAAGCCCAACAAATTTTTGCTAGGAGTAATTACGAATACCCTGTGATTTCAGGTGCGACCATCGATCCTGCAGTTGCCAGTTTTGGTACATTCAAATCCGATCCTCTCAACCCTGATGTGTTTGGGAAAAATAACGCCGACGCTTTAAAGATTGCCGATCGCGCCGGATGGAAATAGAGGCTTTTTGACCAAGAAGCTACTCTTTGTGATTCGGCGGTTTCAACCGCCGAATCCAACCAACTTGAATTTTTAATTTTTAATTGTACCATCCGGCATTATAGCCCCTTTCAGGTTAGCCCCTTTCAGGTTAGCCCCTGTCAAATCAGCACTATTTAAGTCAGTTTCACTTAAATTGGCGTTACTAAGATTGGCATTATTCAGTTTTGCGCCTCGCAAAAAAGCCCCTTTGAGATTTGCATTACTCAAATCAGCATTTGTGAGATCGGCCCCAAATAAACCTGCTTTTTCCAGAGAAGCAGCTTTTAAATTTGCACCTTTGAGATTGACGCTAT
The DNA here is from genome assembly GCF_036705385.1 of Microcoleus sp. B3-A4. NCBI lineage: Bacteria > Bacillati > Cyanobacteriota > Cyanophyceae > Oscillatoriales > Microcoleaceae > Microcoleus > Microcoleus sp. B3-A4. Next base: position 40,597 of record NZ_JAUBUI010000002.1, read on the forward strand.
CGAGTAAGGCTTCATTAAGTTTGACCTTTTCTAGCACAGCGCCTTCCAACTTAGCACCATTGAGATTAGCGCTTGTTAAATCAAGGTTGCTTAACTTAGCGGCACTCAGATCGCATGCTGGACATTGCTTAGTTTTTTGTAATGTTTCGAGGGGACTAGCCGCCTGTTTTTGGCATCCAAACGTGACAAAAATAGTAAGTAGTAAGAAAGAGATTGTGCCCGTCGTGCGGGTAAACATTGCTAATTTTTTATTAATCATCTTGATTTGTAAAGGGATAATTTTAACCTTTAACTGTTAACCGTTAACTCTGTTGAAGAATTGCGCGATCGCGCAATTTTCCAACTTAATAAAATTACCGGTAACATCCCCACTAAAACAATTGCCAATGCTGGGCCAGAAGCTTCAGCCAATCGCTCATCTGAGGCAAGTTGATAAGTTCGCACCGCCAAAGTATCAAAGTTAAAAGGTCTAATAATTATAGTAGCAGGTAACTCTTTCATCACATCAACGAATACTAACATCATGGCAGTTAGTAAACCTCCGGTCATCATTGGTGTATGAACTGTAACCAAAGTTTGCATCGGACTATAACCCAAACTTCTCGCCGCATCATCTAAATTAGGCTTGATTTTGCTCAAACTTGACTCCACCGCATTTAAAGAAACAGCTAGGAAGCGAACTATATAGGCAAATACCAAAGCTGCGATCGTACCACTTAACAACAAACCTGTTGAAATCCCCCAGTTTTCACGCATCCAACTATCAAATAGATTGTCAAATTTTCCAATGGGAACCATAATCCCCACTGCAATTACAGAACCAGGTACAGCATAGCCCATTGCCGCAACTCTCGTTCCTAACTGCACTCCTAAATTAGGATATAACCGTAAACCATAAGCCATAATCAAGGCAATAACTACGGCTAAAATTGCTGTCAGAGTGGCCAAAATTAAACTATGACGTGCAAATATCCAAAAACGTTCATCTAAAGTGAGTTGCCAGTTAGCTAATGTCAACTGGAGTAAAAGACCTGCTGGCAATAAAAAGCCAAAAAATAGCGGCATTAAACAAGCAACTACGGCTAAGATTTCCCTAATTCCTTTAAGTTGATAAGTTTGTAGTTGGCGATAGCGGCTGCTAGCCTGATAATATTTAGTCCGGCTGCGAGACCAGCGTTCTAGTAAAATTAAACCTAGAACAAATAATAATAGCATCGCAGCTAATTGATTTGCTGCAATTCGTTCTCCCATGCCAAACCAAGTCCGATAAATACCTGTGGTGAATGTATCAACTCCAAAATACTGAACAGTCCCATAATCGTTGAGAGTTTCCATCAAAGCCAGTGCTAAGCCTGCAACAATTGCGGGTCTTGCCATTGGTAAGGCAACTGTAATAAAACTCCGCCAAGGACTACAGCCAAGTATTCTACTAGCTTCTAGGGTACAAGTGGATTGCTCTAAAAATGCGACTCTTGTTAATAGGTAGACGTAGGGATATAAAACTAAGATTAGCATTAAGATTGCTCCAGGGAGCGATCGCACGTTAGGAAACCAATAGTCTCCATAACTCCAGCCAAAAATATAACGCAAAGCAGTTTGAACTGGGCCGGAAAATTCTAAAAAGTCTGTATAAGTATAAGCTAGCACATAAGCTGGGGCAGCTAAGGGTAACAGTAATGCCCATTCAAATACGCGACTGGCCCGAAAGCGACACATTGTTACTAGCCAGGCACATCCTACGCCAATCACGACAACACCCAAGCCTACGCCGATCATTAACAATAAAGAGTTGACGATATAACGGGTTAAAACTGTATCGGTTAAATGTTGCCATGTATCTTTAGCTTCAACAAAGATACTGGATAAGACACTCAGAACTGGTACGGCGATCGGCAATGCTAAAGCTATAACCGCAAGTGTCCACCCACTAGCTGATAGACCGGGTAAGGTCGATCGCCATTGGATTGTGCTGATTGCTGTTTGCTGTAGTGATTTTTGGAAATTTTTCATCGCTAGTAAAAAGTCTAGCTTGCTAGTTTATCAGTATGTGTAAACATTTGTCAAGTCTTTATGACAATTTATCTCACTAAACTGGTTTATTGTAGAATAGTAAGTTGTTGATTGTTTATAGCAATAATGGCTCGACCGATAATTCTGCATCTAGATGGTGTAACAAAACAGTATTCCCAAGCAGCATCACCTGCGGTGGCATCTGTCACCCTGACATTACATCAGGGAGATATACTGGGGCTGTTGGGGCCATCGGGTTGTGGGAAAACAACGTTGCTGCGGTTAATTGCTGGTTTTGAACAGCTACAAGCAGGGACGATCGCTTTAGCAGGAAAAACTGTAGCCAGTGTTAATATGTCAGTGCCGCCGGAACAGCGAGACATTGGTATGGTGTTTCAAGACTATGCACTTTTCCCCCATTTGACAGTCGCAAAAAATGTAGCTTTTGGCTTAACGCATCAAGGAAAAGAGTCAAAGCATAATATTCAGAAAGGTGTCGCAGAAGCATTAGCGTTGGTGGGATTAGAAGGATTGGAAAACCGTTATCCCCATGAATTATCCGGGGGTCAGCAACAGCGAGTGGCCCTGGCCCGTGCGTTAGCCCCTAGACCTGCGATTATTTTACTAGATGAACCGTTGAGTAATTTAGATGTACAAGTACGGTTAAGATTGCGTCAGGAAGTCCGCGAGATTCTTAAAGCAACGGGAACCTCTGGTGTATTTGTCACGCACGATCGCGAAGAAGCACTTTCGATTTCTGATTGGGTAGCGGTAATGCGTCAAGGCCAATTAGAACAGTTTGGTACTCCAGAGGAAGTTTACCTACAACCCGCCTCTCGATTTGTGGCTGAGTTTGTGACGCAAGCTAATTTTGTGTCTGCATCGCTGAAGCAGGATTTTTGGGAAACAGAAGTAGGTTGTTTTGCTGTTAAAAAAGATTCATTTGTAAAAGTTCCTTGTGATGTTTCTACTGAAGGACAATTGATGATCCGGCAGGAAGATTTAAGTTTATTCTTAGATGAAGATTCGGCTATTGTGATTTGCGATCGCCAATTCTTAGGTAGAGAAAATCGTTATTGTTTAAAAACTCCTTCTGGAGAAAAGTTATATGCACTTACAACCACAGAAAATGTTTTTCCCATTGGTTCTAAAGTTCGGTTATCTTGTGGTGACAATTCTCCCTTAGCTTTCTTTGTCGGTAAGCCTAAGCCATAGCTAATTGCTAATGGCTAATGAGGAAAAAATCCTCCCCCTCTTCCCATCTCCCAGTCTCCCCCTCTTCCTTATTTAACAGGACTTACGCAGCCACACTAGATTTAGGGTGCCGAAAAATTGCCATCGCCTACAACTTCTTCCGATACATGATATAATGGGCTAGAGAACATGGGGGTAGCATAATATGGCTAATGCGACATCATTGGATAAATGATGGAGATGGAGGTTCGATTCCTCCTTCCCCCACAGATATTTTCTTAGTTATGACAAATGAGGAAATCTTGGAGCTTTATAAGCTGCAAAGCTGTAATGTAAGAAAGTTAAATCAAGTCAAGGAGAGTCTAATTAAGGATATAAACTTTTACCTAAGAAAATCAGATGACTTTCAGGTAGAGGTAAAAACAAAGCTTTTAGCTATTCTGTATGTTGCTTGGTCTGAAGCTCAATTTATTCAAATAGTTTACACTCCCTCCGCATTTTCTCCATCAGAAATTTACGACATTAAGAAGATTAAAAATAATAATGGACTGGCTAAGGGATGGGAAAAGATGGTAGATTTAGCTCTACAAAAGGTTGGTAAATGGTCAAAAAACTCAGACTTGCACAATAGAAGGAAAAAACTCTTTGAAATTATTAAAAATTACATATATTCTCCTAGTCTTTTGAGAAACAAAGTTGCTCATGGGCAATGGTTTCATGCTTTGAATACAGATAATACTGCCGAAAATATTGACTTAACGAAGAAGTTGGCCGAACTGGATTCTGTAGAACTAGATAAGCAATTTGAAGTTCATCAACGCTTAGGTTCAATTATCCGAGATTTAGTTCAATCCCCAAAGAAAGGTTTTCATCAGAACTATTGGGTTCACATGACCGACTTAGAAGAATATCTTGATAAAACCCGAGACTGGAACATTGAATCTAAAAAATCTAAGCTATTCTTGAAGCCTATAAAAAATATTAAAGATAACTGATTACTTATGTATCTTCTATCAGCACCAAAGCATCCTAATGCTTGCGTCGGTAGAAACGGCGACCCTGCAAGGCAGACGAGCAATTGCTGCTGGTGTTGATGCAAAGGTGTGGGTTGCTGCTGAATGCAACCGTTACATTTTTTACCGACAGGTGAAACCCATCGCCTGCAACTCCTTCCCATCCCTCGCCCTCTTTCTCTCTCTTCAAAAAATACAGCCACCACCAAGCCTGAAATCTGAATCTATCGCCTGCAATCGCCAATAGGCCGCCAATCGCTCTTTCTGTTGCTGTTGTCGATCGGCTACTGGGCCCTGGGCTTGTGCCCGTTGGCGTTCCTGTTAGGCTTCTTCCTCTCCATCAGCAACGAATACCCCTGGCTATCCCACCAGTCTAACCATTGCTGAGTCTGATTTTGATAACTGCCTTCCCATAGGCCCCATTTTACTCCTATAAGTTCGATCGGGTAGTGAAAAAAACAATATTAAAAAATAAAAGCCTTTCATGCCTGGACTAAAGTCACCGGGATGAAAAGCTTTTGCAGGTTTTAACCAGCCATTAATCTTGTTGGTTTGACAGATTTAAGCTAATTTTATTCAAATGAAAGTATGTTAATTTTCGGACTTCTGTCCTTGCGATTCTCGCACAGCAACTTCTGAATCCGGCTGATTCAGAGCCATTTCTAGAGATTTTGCAATCTCGACTGGCTCAGGAGTACGCTTAGAAAATCCCCAGACAAACATCAAGACGATACTGGAAACTAGCAGCCATTGCGGAGGAACTAAAGCCGGATTAATTACTTTCACCAACAACCGCATTCCCACGAACCCAACTGTAATGTAACCAGCACTTTCTAGGTGAACGAACTCATCCAGCCACCGGATGAACAACCCGGCCATGAATCGCAGGGCAATAATTCCAATAGTAGCGCCTGTTACGACGATAAAAGTGTCGTCAGAAACAGCGATCGCAGTAGTAACGCTATCCAAAGAAAACGCTAAATCCGTAAAAGCAATCATGGGAATTGCTTGCCACACAGACGCAAATCTGGGCCCATGATGTTCTCCTTCGGAGTCTGTCTCTGAAGTAAAATGTTGGAAAACAAGCCACAGCAGGTAGAGAGCACCAAGCAGTTCAAACTGCCAGTATTGGATCACCCAAGTAGCAGTTAAAATTAGGGCGATCCGCAGTACAAAAGCAATTATCAAACCCAAGTTGAGAGCTTTTTGCTGATCCTTGGCATCTTCTAAACCTTTAGAAATAGACGCCAGGGCGATCGCGTTGTCAGCCGAAAGTACAGCTTCCAAAGCCACCAAAACCAACAATAATAAAAAGCCGTCAACTCCAAAATTGGGTGAAGCGTCGAGAAATTGATCTATCATTAACTATTTTGTGCACCTAAGATTGCCAAGGGTCGAGCGCAGCGCAAATTACCCGCTCTGTCTAACATTAGTGTCACCTTCATTTAAATCTTAACCTAACGCGGTAATTCTGTGGGAGGCGATCGTCCCAATAACGTCCGAAGGAAGCAGTCCCAGGAAACAAGGAAAAATTCTGGCGTTGCACAATTTGAGGAGGCTTATTGTGGGTTAGGCGTCCCGCCTGCTATGAAAATACACGCTTTCTGGCTGCTGCGCCCATCCCACAAAACAATCACAATCATCCCGCAATTATCCAACACCCAAATTCTCCCCCTCCGACACTCAAAAACTGCGCCGCTGCGCCACTCGGCCGCTAGGTCACTCATCCCCGGACGCACCATTTGTGTTGCAAGTTGTAACAAATGATTCCCAAAAGCGCCAATTTGTCTCAAATTAGTGAAAGCTCGTGCCCGCGAAAAGGAGTTTTGCGAATATGTCTTTAACAGATACCCAAGTCTACGTAGCGCTCGTAATAGCTTTGATTCCCGGAATCATGGCTTTCCGGCTGTCAACTGAACTGTACAAATAGTTTCCAGACACCAGTTGCGAACCGCAAAATGCCTGCCTGACCAGTTAAATCTCTCGGATTACAGATACAGACAATTGCTGCCCCAGTGCAGTAGATTGTTTGTGTTCAGCAAGACGAGACTGCAAGGGCAGGCATTTTTATGGGGAAATTCCGTCTTCACGCCTCACTTTGTCTTAACAATTGTGGCTGTCAGCACCCTGACAAACAGCGGCGAGTGTGCGTTAAGCTCTGAATTTGCTCTTTGAACTCTAAAACGTCAGTCTCAGGTATTTGAAAAAACATTATGCAAGCGATTCAACCCACCGTTACCCCACTGCGTCCTGTAAAAAACTCCCCTCGGGTTACTCCTCGTCGCAGCAGCAGTCGCCAGCGTTCCTACCCTCACCAAACCCTCGCTGCAGAAACAGGGGTCAAGTTGGCAGTCAACATGGTACTTTCAGTCTGTGCCACTTCTGCTTTGCTTCAGCTTTGGCCTCACTACCGGGCGGTGCAAGAAAAATTGCACGAAATCCAAGCTGAAGTCAATCTTACCCAAGGGCGAGTAAATCAGTCGCGATCGGACTTTAACCGCTACTTTGACCCCAGCCTTGCTAAAACTGTGATGCAAGAGCAAAGCAACCAAGCTGACCCGCAGCAGCGTCCGGTGATTTTGCAAGAAGCCGAGGTACCTGACGCCGAGGAATCAACCCCGCAACCTTAACGGAAGCGGAGTTTTGGGTTTTGATATCACGTCCGACGTGCATCATTCTTTTATGTCATTGCTTCGCACAGCGAACAATGACAGATGAATCTGTCGGAACGTGATATCACTTTTGAGTTAAAGAGTTTTTAGGATCGTTGTTGTCTGTCCTTGCGAACGAAACGCAGAGACAGACTTAGACCTGTGTATTGACGCCTGCTGCAAGCTCAAAACTTCACACTCCGGCTTATACTGACTTTGCCAGCACGGTTTTATCTTTAAGTAGTTGCAGTGCAGCTTGATATTGCAAGTCTGCTTCGGTGCCAATTTGATCGCGCGCGATAGGTTCCCAAGGCACTACGCGATCGGGCGCAATCCCCAGCTTGTTAATATCTTTATGGTTCGGTGTCTCGTACTTAGCAACAGTCACGGCTAACCCGGAACCGTCAGATAAATCAAACAGCGACTGGATCAGCCCTTTGCCAAAAGTATTCTCTCCTACCAGTTGAGCTCTGCCGTTATCTTGCAGGGCACCAGCCAAAATTTCGCTAGCACTGGCACTTCCCTTGTTCACCAAAACAATCAGCGGATCGTTAGTTAGGGCTTGTCCAGAGGCTTCAAAACTGCCGAGAATGCCTTGTCGGTTCACCGTGTAGACGATCGTCCCGGAATCGAGCCACAAGCGGGCAATTTCAATTCCTGCTTGCAACAGTCCCCCCGGGTTGTTCCGCAGGTCGAGAATGTAGGCGGCAGCTCCTTGTTTTTCCAAGCGGTCGATCGCGCGAGCGACTTCCTCAGTAGCGTTAGCACTGAATTGACTCAAGCGAATGTAGCCCAGCGGCAAATTCTCCGACCCCGACTGCAATTCGGCGTAAACCGGATTCAGAGCAATGCGATCGCGCACTAGCTCAATTTCCTCAGCAGCGTCCCTTCCCTCGCGCCCCAAGGTCAAGGTAACGGCAGTGCCGATGCGGCCGCGCATTCGAGTTGCTGCTTCGTCTAGGCTCAATTCTGAGGTAGGAGTGCCATTAATTTTCAGAATGCGATCGAGGGGTTGGATGCCAGCTTTATCCGCCGGTGAGCCGGCCAAAGGAGCCACCACTGTCAGGGTATTTGTCTGGGGGTCGATCGCAATTTGCAGCCCCACACCCGTCAATTCTCCCGAAGTGTTGACCTGCAAGCTGCGGTACTGTTCGGGTTTCAGCAGTCGAGTGAAGGGGTCGTCGAGATTCGCCAGCATCCCCTGAATAGCCGTGTAAGTCTGCTGTCTGTCGTTAAGCGGTTGCTTGACAGCTTTTTCGCGAATCGACCACCAATTGTGATTGTTGAATTTGTCATCCACATAAGAGCGGTTAACAATTCGCCAAGCTTCGCTCAATAGCTGCTGTTCAGGAGTCAGGGCCGCGGCAGGCTGCGCCCACCCACCTAGAACTAGGACGACTTGGAGGCAAAGTAAAATAGCAATCTGGAAAACTCGTCTGTGCATGATTGTTCTGTAAAATACCAGTAAGTATTACATTTTATGTATTTTACGTTTGTACGCTGGGAAAGCTGTTGCAGATTTAACTCGCCTTTTGAACGATCGCGAGCGTCCCGCTGGCACTTGTAAATAAATATAAGCGATCGCAGCTAACTCCAATCTCACTGGTACTGACGGCGACGACAGCCTATCCGGCGATAGCGGCAGCGATACAATGGCCGGCAAACGCGGCAATGATACTCTCAGCGGTTTGGGCGGCAACGACTGGATACACGGCAATCAAGGCAATTATTCCCTCGACGGTGGCGACGGCGATGACACTGTTTACGGCGGCAAAGGAATCGATATTTTGTTCGGCAATAATGGGGAAGATATCCTATTTGGAAATCGCGGTCAAGATAGCTTGAGTGGAGGTGAAGGCAATGACAGTCTTTACGGCAGTCCAGCTAGCGATATTCTGCTTGGCGGTAACGGATAAGATTTTCTCAGCGGTGAAAACGGCGATGACAGTTTGATAGGAGGAAATGGGAGCGATCGCTTCTTAATTTCAGCCAATTCTGGCAGCGATATCATTTTCGATTTTGCGGATGGTATCGACTGATTCGCACTTGCTAAAAATTTAACTTTCTCGCAACTCTCTATTATCCATAGCAACAATTCAACTTTAATTCTACTGACAGCAACTAACCAAATTCTAGCTAGTCTCAATGGAGTATCAGCCAACCAAATTACCATCGCTGATTTTAGTTAAAACTACTTGATTTGCGATGCTGATTTTAGTTAAAACTACTTGAGTTGCGATCGAACTCCCCTTCAAGTATGGTGCGTGGCTATGATAATTATCGCTAATAGCAGCGATCTCGTAGCGACGCACCATACCAACGATGCAATATCGCGTTCGTTCGATCGATCTAGCGCAATAAGTAATATCATGTTCGGTCAATTGACCGTGATTTCCTAATGGGCGGATTCGCTTTAATCTTCTGCACAAATCCGAAATTTTGTAAACCCTTCCATTGCCATTATCTGATGGTCGATCGACCGAACATGATATGACAGGATTTACGCACGAGGCTCAAGGATAGGGGCAACCACGGGGGGATTGCCCCTACAGGACACTATATATAGGGGTAATGCGTAAGTCCCGATAAGATAGTGTTCGATCAAGTCCCGGTAACAACAACTGGCTTCGAGATACACTAGAGTCAATCGATTTTAGATTTTAGATTTTAGATTTTAGAGGCGACCCCACGGATAAATGCGGGGGATTGAGGATTTTAGATTTTCGATTTTGGATTGATTCCACGGATAAATCACGTGGCGGGTACCATCAAGAAATTCTTGGTAAATTCCGATCGGAAAGAGGGTTTGCAAGTTCAGCAACGCATTTTTCTCAAAACTGGCAAACTTCTGACCCACTGACTAACCCACTGACTGGACAACTTTGCCGCGCGATCGCATTATCTGCCACCTCAAGCGAACTCAGATTTTTCAGTGCTGCTAGAGGACTGAAATCTGCAACTGGATTGAAGCGGAGATTAAGCGATCGCAAATTTATCAGTTTTGCCAAAGGGCGAACATCTTTCACTTGATTGCCTTCAAGATTGAGCCCAGTGAGGTTTGTCAGTCCCGCTAGCGGACTAACATCTTCAATTTGCTTGCCCTTAAGGTTAAGAAACTTCAGATTTATCAGCCTCGCCAGAGGGCCGACATCTTTGATGTGGTTGCCTTCAAGGTAAAGGTAAGTCAGGTTTGTCAGTCCCGCTAGAGGACTAACATCTTCGATTTGATTGTTGTCGAGGTCAAGCGAACTCAGATTTTTTAATCCTGCTAAAGAGCTAACATCTTTGATTTGGTTATTCTCAATGTTAAGCGAACTTACGTTTTTTAGTCCTACCAGAGATCTGACATCTATTTGATTACCTTCAAGGTTAAGTTTCTCCAAATTTGTCATTTCTGCTAAAAAGCTGACATCTTTGATTTGGTTGTATTCTAGATCGAGCTGCTTGAGCTTTGTCATTCCTGCTAAAGAACTAACATCTTTAATTTGGTTATCTTGCAGATAAAGCCTAGTCAAATTTGCCAGTTTTGCCAGAGCGGTGATATCTTCTACTTGGTTGAAGCGAAGATTAAGCCAATACAAATTAGTCAATCCTGCCAGAGGGCTGACATCTTTGATTTGGTTGAGAGTGAGGATAAGCTCCTTCAGGTTTTTCAGTCTCGCCAGAGGGCTGACATCTTTGATTTGGTTGTTTTCGAGGTTAAGCTTATTCAGGTTGTTTAGTCCTGCTAGAGGGCTGATATCTTTGAGTTGATTACTTTCAAGGTCAAGCCTCTTCAGGTTTGTCAGTCCTGCTAGAGGGCTGATATCTGCGATTTTGTTGGCAATCAGAGCGAGCCAAGTTAGGTTTGTTAGCCTTGCCAAAGCTGTAACATCTGCAATCTGGTTTTTGTCAAGATTAAGCCCAGTTATATTTGTGAGTCCTGCTAGCGGGCTGACATCAGTAATTTTGTTATTGTAGAGGGCAAGCCTAGTTAGATTTGTGAGTCCTGCTAGAGGGTTAACATCAGCAATTTGGTTGTTGTAGAGGTCAAGCTCCTTAAGGTTTTTTAGTCCTGCTAGAGGGCTGAGATCAGCAATTTGGTTGCCGCCGACAGAAAGCTCCTTAAGGTTTTTTAATCTTGCCAAAGGGCTGACATCTATAATTCGGTTGCTGTGGAGGTAAAGCTCTTCCAAGTTTATCAATTCTGATAAGGGACTCAGGTCGCTGATCCCTTCCTGGTGGAGGTAAAGTTTAGTGACACTTAACAGATTTTTGGCAGCGAGTTCGCAATCATTTGTACCTGCTTTTGCTAACAGCACCTCTACAGTGATTCTCGCCTCGGCTGACAAACTGGCTTGCTTTTGGCACCACTCTTTAAAAGAACTCCCGCTATTAGGTTCGGCGGCTTGAGCGATTCCCCATCCCCAGCCACTGAACGCCCACATATTTATTATCAGAGCAACTGTGCTAATCGATTTCATAGTAGATCAACTCCGCATAAGATTAAGTAGGGTGTGAGACGGCTAAAAATGACGGCTCTCCTGGCTATCCGGTGATTGATATAGCTTATGTGTCTTAGGGTAAGGATTTCAGCGATTTCATCACTAAAGTTTTGTAATTTTCGATACACTTCCAACCACAAATCCAAGAGAGCCAAAATGACTAAAATCAATGGTAACATTGGAGAATTGCCGTCACGCACCGTCCGGGTTAAATGGTGCGTTACGCTGTCGCTAACGCACCCTACGTATTTCAGATATCGCCTTCAGTATAGTTAAATAAAGATAGTGCATATCCTCAAAGATAGTGTATATCATCACTATCGATGAGAAATATGTCACATTGACAGCAATCTGTACTTTCTGTCGATCGAGGATTGAACCATGCGTCTACATCTAGTCAGCCTCAGCTTTGCCACTCTGCTGCTTTCGCTCATCTCTCCCTTGTTACCATCTACCTTGAGTCTCTCGCCTTTAGTCGCGCAGGCGCAAACAAATCAAGATCGGAAAGCTATAGGCGATCGCCTGTTCAGAGAAGGTGAATATCTGAATGCAAGCGACAGCTATGCAGGAGCTATCAGGAAATTCCAGGAGGCCTTATTGATTTATCAAGAAATAGGGGACAAAGCAAGCATTGGAGAAACTCTCTACAACATTGGATATGTTTACTACAACAAGGAAGAATATCAGCAAGCCTTGGATTACTTCCAGCAAGCTTTGCCTATTCTACGGGAGGTAGGCGATGGGGAGGGGGAATTAGTAAACCTCAACCTGATGGGGAGAATTTACGCCGATCAAGGTGGTCAACTGGCCAAGCAAAGTCAATATCGAGAAGCTTTAGAGAAATTTCAGCAACTCCTGGTTATTCAGAGAAAACTTGGTCAGAAGGAAGCGGAAGGGTTAACTCTCAACCTAATTGGGATAGCTTACACTAACCTGGGAGAGTATGAATTAGCCTTGAATTTCTATCAGCAAGCCTTAGCTATTCCTCCACCCTATTTCGCGCAAGATAGGCTGTCAAAGCTGTTTAACGCGGGGAGGCTTTACGAGGCGCTAGGACAGTACGAACTGGCTTTGAAGTTGTATCAGGAATCCTTAGAAATCTCCAGAGAACGTGTACTACTTGTATTTGACAGCAGGGGCGCGATTGGCAGCATTGGGGGTGAAGTCAGAAATCTCAACGCGATCGCGAGCAATCACTCCAGGCTAGGAAATTACGAATTAGCCTTGAAGTTCTATCAGGAAGCCTTAGCAGTCCTCAAAACAATTGATGACAAAACAGACAAAAAGAACCTGGAAGGAGGAACGCTCCACAATATAGGGGTTGTTTACCTCAAACAAGGAAAGTATGAATTAGCCTTGAAGTTCTTGCAGGAAGCTTTAACCATTCTCAAACCACTTGGCTACACGAAGTCGGAAGGGGTAATTCTCAGTAATATTGGTCAAGTATACTTTGAGCAAGGAAAGTATGAATTAGCCTGGGATTTTTATCAGCAAGCCTTGGTAATTCTCCAGGAATTTGGCGACAAGGCGGATGAAGGACACGCTCTCAAAAACATCGGGTACTTGCTAGAGAAACAGAATCAGCCCGAATTGGCGATTGTGTTCTTCAAGCAATCAGTAAACGCCAGAGAAGTGATTCGCAAGAATATCAAGGGACTTCCTCAAGAATTCCAGCAATCCTACACAGAAACCATTGCTAAAGATTATCGCCACTTAGCCGATCTCCTCCTGAAACAAGACCGAGTTCTCGAAGCCCAACAAGTGATTGATTTACTCAAAATTCAAGAACTGGAAGATTATCTCAGCAATGTGCGCGGCAACGACCAAACTGCTCAAGGAATTCCCAATACTCCCTCAGAACAGCAAATTCAAAAAGGCTACGAAGCCCTTTTAAATAAAGCAATTCAACTCGGTAAAGAACTCGTCAACATCGAAAAGATTCCACCTGCTAACAGAACCCCCGCCCAGCAACAGCGTATTCTTGATTTGAGAAAAAATCAGCAAGAAATTTCTCAACAGTTTCAAGAATTCCTCAAAAGTCCAACCGTAACTGCACTGGTGGCGCAACTGAGGCAAGTCACGGGTGGAGAAACTCTCAATCTTGCCAATTTCAATAGTTTACGAGACAACCTCCAAAAGCTGCAACAAAATGCTGTTATTCTCTATCCCTTGGTTCTGGATGAGCGATTGGAACTGATTTTAGTTACCCCTTATTCTCCTCCGATTCGCCGCACGGTGGCTGTGAAACGGGAAGAACTTAATAGTGCTATTGCTGATTTTCGTCGTAATATAACAAATCGGAATGGCAATATTGCCGATTCTGAAGTTGCGGGTCAAAAGCTTTACCAATTGTTGATTAAACCGATTGAAAAAGACTTAGCACAAGCCGATGCTAAAACTATTATCTACGCGCCTGATGGACAGTTGCGCTATATTCCGCTTGCTGCCTTACATGATGGCAAACAATGGTTAGTGGAGCGCTTCCGCATTAACAATATTACTGCTGCCAGTCTGACTGATTTTAATACAAAACCTCAAAATGATTTGCAAGTTATAGCGGCTGCTTTTACCCAAGGCAGTTATCAGTTCAAAGTTGGGACGAGAGATTTCACAATGTCGGGACTGCCGTTTGCGGGTCGAGAAGTGGAAAATTTAGCGACGACAATTCCGGGTACAATGAAACTATTGGACAATCAATTTAACCGCGATACTGTGTTGTTGATGAATGATTATTCAATTGTTCATCTTGCGACTCACGCGGCTTTTTTAGTTGGTGAACCGGAAGATTCTTTTATTATGTTCGGGAATGGCGATCGCGCCACGCTACGAGAGATCAAAACCTGGTCATTACCCAAGGTGGATTTAATCGTCCTGAGTGCCTGCCAAACGGCTGTAGGCGGCAGATTAGGTAACGGTGAGGAGATTTTGGGGTTTGGCTATCAGGTGCAGCGTACAGGCGCTAGGGCTGCGATCTCCACGTTGTGGTACGTAGACGATGGTGGCACGCAAGTCTTGATGGATGCCTTCTATGCCGCCTTGAAGCAAGAGAATATGACCAAAGCCGAAGCCTTACGCCAAGCGCAAATTGCCCTGATTACAGGCAACTCTGTAGCATTAGGACAACAACCCATTAGCAGCGCGCCGTCACAACTGAGTAACAGCCTGAGCCACCCCTTCTACTGGGCACCTTTTATTCTGATTGGCAATGGTTTGTGAATCGATCGACCCAAAAGGTAAAGTTTTACGATCGAGATGAAATTTGGCCTCTCCCGGCAAACCTGTTTCCGGCTCGGACTGCTTTCTGTAGCTCAGCCCTACCCGCATAGTAGCTTGGGCGGATGTTGAGATTCCGAAAAAAGCCTTTTAAGTGTCCAAAAAGCGATCGCCAGCGTGAAAATTGCACGGCAATTATGTTACATTTTTTATCACAGTCTGGAATTCGATCGGGCAACGCCAGCGAGTAGGGACAAGCCACCGCTTAGTTTCCCAGGGCTTGCAGGCGATCGCACAATAGAGTTCCTTTCGTCAGCTCCAAATTAAAAAAATAGCCTCAGGCATTTGCTAGTAAAAGCAAGCTGCTCGGCGCGGGGCGACAAAAAACCTTGTGGCTGCTGCCCTGAACCTCAACCACAGCAATATTCTTTTAGGAATTCTGGCTCCATGTTTTCTAAACAAATCACCGACTCAAAAACCTACCAGTGGTTTGAGGAACGCCTGGAAATTCAGGCGCTCGCCGATGACATCACTACAAAGTATGTACCCCCGCACGTCAATATTTTCTACTGCTTGGGCGGAATTACTTTAGTTTGCTTTCTGATCCAGTTTGCCACCGGATTCGCCATGACCTTCTATTACCGTCCTACGGTAGCAGAAGCTTTTTCTTCAGTGCAATACCTGATGAATGAAGTCAACTTCGGCTGGCTGATCCGCTCCATCCACCGCTGGTCTGCCAGCATGATGGTACTGATGATGATTTTGCACACCTTCCGGGTTTACCTGACCGGCGGCTTCAAAAAGCCCCGCGAGTTAACGTGGGTGACAGGAGTAATCTTGGCAGTCATCACTGTTTCTTTCGGCGTGACCGGCTATTCGCTGCCTTGGGATCAAATTGGTTACTGGGCGGTTAAAATCGTTTCGGGCGTCCCCGAAGCCATCCCGGTTGTCGGCTCTTTGATGGTTGAACTGCTGCGTGGCGGTGTCAGCGTCGGTCAAGGCACTTTGACTCGTTACTACAGCTTGCACACATTTGTGTTGCCTTGGCTGATTGTAGTGTTCATGCTGGCTCACTTCTTGATGATTCGCAAGCAAGGTATCTCTGGCCCGTTGTAAGTTTTGAGTTGTGGGGGCGGTATTTTTTTGCCCCCCGCTGCATTTTGAGTTGAAAATTCAGAATTCATCACTCATGATATTTATTTACGGTCAATACTTCCTGCGATCGCGCCGCTGATTCAGACTAACGAATACAGCGGAATCCCAGGCCCGGGTAAAACTAAAAGGAGAACACTCTCACTATGTCTATTATCAAAAAACCAGATTTGAGCGATCCAGACCTCCGCGCTAAGCTCGCTAAGGGCATGGGTCACAACTATTACGGCGAACCAGCTTGGCCTAATGACTTGCTCTACGTTTTCCCTATAGTAATCATGGGAACGTTTGCTCTTTGCGTCGGTTTGGCTGTACTCGACCCGGCTTTGGTTGGAGAACCGGCTGATCCTTTTGCTACTCCGCTGGAAATTCTGCCGGAATGGTATTTGTGGCCTGTGTTCCAACTCCTGCGCGTTTTGCCTAACAAATTGTTGGGTATTGCTTGCATGGCTGCTGTTCCCCTTGGCTTGATTTTGATTCCGTTCATTGAGAGCGTTAACAAGTTTCAAAATCCGTTCCGCCGCCCTGTTGCTACTACTGTTTTCCTGTTGGGAACTGCGGTAACTCTGTGGTTGGGTATTGGTGCTATTTTCCCGATCGACAAATCTTTCACTCTGGGTCTTTTCTAAGATTTAAGTTTGCTTGATTTTGACGCCTGCGGATTTCCTGTAAAGTGCTTTTGTACTCGTGGGAAACTTTAGCGGGCGTCATTTGATTTTAGATTTTAGATTGAAGAATTGGGGATTGGGGATGGCATTTGATTTTAGATTGAAGAATTGAAGGATTGTAGATTGGGGATTGGGTATTTTTAGCTCTATTATTTAATAATATTCAGTAATTAATTCTCTGATTTTATTCACTTAAATTCAGAAGCAGACAGAAGCCTAAAATATTATATCTAAATATATATATAGCAATCTTAAATGAGTCGTAATTTTTTGACCCCAGCCCAACCGTCCCCTTAGTAATGGGAGGGAGTAATAAATTCACAAATGATTTAGGATTGCTATATAATCACAAAGAAAACCATAGTATTTTGTAGGGGCAAGTTCCTGTAAATATCTATGGTTAGGTCTGGCTCTGAGAGATTGGGGCTAATACTTTAGATGCAGAAAGTAGATCTACTTACCAGCAATCGTTAAAAATTCCACTCAATCTCCGGGACAAGGCTAGACTTGGGCGCAGACATATTCAGTAAAACTATATCTATATTGCCACTGCGTTTACAAATAAAGATGGCTATAGTTATACTTACTGATTTTGGCAATTAAGTGGGATTGAATACCCGCTCAATAGCCGCTCAATACCCTCTTGCTGCTAAATGCAAAGCGGGTTATGGCGAGGGATTCTCGGAGGAATTATGATGAACCTAAATTTAGATACTATTTTCTCATCGCTGATGAACCCGGCCCTGAACGAGTTTCAGGTTTGGGCTTTGCAAAACCCGGAAGAAAGTCTCAGCAAAACGATGCTACCGCCGATCGCCCTGATTGAGGGTTTGATTGCCAACGAACCCACCTATTTGCCGATAAAACGGCTGGCTTTCGGAGCCAACTTTTGCTGCGCGGGGCAAGTCGTGATGGGAGAGTTTGACACCCTGGAAAAAGCACTCACATCGCCCCAGGCGCGGGGATGGCGGCTTGGTACTTCTGTACTCGATCCCGATAGCGCCCCCAACCAAGATGTCGGCGGCAGAAACCTTTTTCTACTGTCTTTGTCCGATCGCGAAACTGATGGTAGCAGCAACCACGCAGCATTCCGAAGCTGTATGCAAAAATATCTCTTCAACAGTGCGACAGCGGATCGCCAAGGAGACGAAATCAGCAGGCGGTTGCTCGATCGGCTAGCCGCAGATTATGCCCAAATGCCACACGGTGCGGGGGGAGCGTTTTTTACCGATGTCAAGCGGGGTTGGATGGGATTTTTAGTCCGATACCTGCACTACGTCATCTTTGGGATTAATCCAGACGATTCAGAGTCGATCGAACTTCTCACCGAATTGCATTACACCCGCCAAAGCCCGCTGCATTACTTCGCCGTCATCGGCAACCTGCTGCAAAGCCTGAACCTCTTTGGACACGGGGATTTATCCGCTCTAATCGAGCGTGCAGCGACTATCTATGAAAATTCCCCAGCCTTAGCCGACTTCGAGGAGAGCTCGGAAAACAACGGCATGACTAAGCGGGAATTGGCGAAGCTGATGACATCGATTATGGGGATAGCGGGAATGCAAGGCCCCCTGCACCTAGGCTACACGGCAATGGGATATCGCCCTCTCCCCGCCTATAAAGGACAGCAGACGGCCCAAATTAACCCGACTGATTTTTGGGATAGGCTCGATTTGGACGATCGCCAGTCGATCGAGCTCTTCCTCCTGGAATGCGCCCGCCTCTGGGCTCCCGTCAGCGCCACGCACCGAGTCGCGACAGAGCCTTTCACCGCAACGGTAGCGGGCAAAGAGCGCACCTTCCCTGCCGGAACCAAGGTATTGATACCGCTCAGCCTGGGGCTGCTAGACGGGAGTTTCTGGGGCTCTACGGTATACGAATTCAACCCTAAGCGGGAGAATCTCTGCCCTTTTCATATGGGATTTCATTCCGTCGGCGATCGGAGTGCGGGACGGATTTGCCCCGGTAAAGACATCGCACTCAAGATGCTGGTGGATGTCGTGAGTACGGTAGGCAAAGTGCGCCGAGCCTCTGAGCCGAATTTGCAGACGTAATCAATCCAAAAGCTCGATCGGACAGCGGTTGAAACTGAGATATTATATCATTCTCAAGAACAGGCAAGATGCCTGTTCCACAAAGAATTAATTGCTTGTGGGGTGGGCATCCTGCCCGCACATAAAAGCCTTATTGAGAATGGTGCAAGATGTGAGTTGAAACCGCACGCCACACAAACTATCTATCGATCGACTAAGAAATCAAGGGGGTATCTAATAGGAAACCAAAACACAACTATTTTGAGGATAAATAATACCATGTTAATCGAAGAAAAGCAACTAAAAGACATCGCGAATTGGATGAAAGTAGAACATCCAGCCGAGTTACCCGAAGTCCTGCAAGGTATCTTTTTTATGGACGGGAATGTTTTACCAGACCATTGTCTGACGATGTACAGTTCAGACTGGAATGCTGCCGAACGGACGTTATTGCTGCGCGTTTTTGACCCTGTTATCTGGACATTTCATTCATCAATGGCAGGACGGATGTTACTTTATTTAGTCAAATTCTCTCGAATAACTTACTTGTTCCGATTCTCGGATGCAACTTTGCAGCACGGGCACATCACGCCGATAGTGTTTGGATGGTCTGTGCCGCAGTGGCTTGTAGATTTTTTGATTGATCGAGATCCGAACACTCCGAATGGAGATATCTGGCATCGCACAAACTCGTTTTTCGGCCGACCTGCTGAGAGCGGATATATACTCCGCAGGGTTGTAGACAAAGATGGCAACTACACATCAGCTTTTCCAGATATGCTGTCTAAAGTTGAAAGTGATTGTTTAATCATTGCCAAAGAGTGATAAATTTTTACAAAAATTACAAAACCCGCTTCGTTAGGCGGGTTTTGTCGCTCGAAGTGGCGGGGTTTGAACCGACGACCTATACAATGCCAAGTTTGATGTGATATCGTTTTCGGTTGCATCGGAATCATAAAATCGAGTCAACAGTTAACGCTCAGCCATTCAGTTTTTCGACCCCGAGTCATATCAACTGCGGTAGCATCAGAATTAATATTACCCACAGGTTGGACACGGCGCCGTGCAATCGAAAACGATATTACTTCTGGCTCATCAGAGTTTATTTGCCATGATTATACACCGTATTCCAGGTTCATAAAGTAGTAGGGACAAGGCAATACCTTGTCCCTACGGGGATTCGTGGATCAGGGGTGTACTTCACAAACAACGTGGAATCTGCAGTAAGATGTTTGGTTTCACCCTTTTTTGATTCGCCAACCGTCTCTTAATCCATCGTCCCTACAATATTCTCACCTAATTAATTAGGTCGATCGCACTAGAGGAGAGCAAAATCTGTGGCAGTAATCACGCTGGCA
Organism: Microcoleus sp. B3-A4; assembly: GCF_036705385.1. Lineage (NCBI taxonomy): Bacteria > Bacillati > Cyanobacteriota > Cyanophyceae > Oscillatoriales > Microcoleaceae > Microcoleus > Microcoleus sp. B3-A4. The sequence continues at coordinate 60,373 of NZ_JAUBUI010000002.1, forward strand.
GGCACATTATTGAGAGTTGCCAAAAGTTGACCGGAAGCCGTAACTCGGATGAGGGTAGAACTATTCTCGGCTACAATGCTTAGTTGGGAGAAATCCAGACCACCCATTAAGCCGATCGAATCGATACCGTATTGAAAGTCTAAAATAGTCTCGCTGCCGAGGTCAATACCCAACATAAATCGATCGTTTCCGGTGCCTCCAATCAGAGTATCATTCCCTTGATCTCCAAACAAGAAATCGTCCCCAGCACTGCCCAACAAACTATCCTCATCCTTACCGCCGTAAAGAGTATCGTTCCCGACCTCCCCATTGACAGTATCCTGACCTTCATTGCCAAACAGCAAATCGTTGCCCAAACCGCCACATATTTGGTCTTTTCCGCCAGTAGAACCAATGGGGAGGGGGCTACCAATATCCCCGTACACTGTATCTTCCCCCTCGCCACCGCAGATAGTATCACTTCCTTCATCGCCAAACAGCAGGTTGCTGCCCAATTGGCCGAAAACTAAGTCATCGCCCTTGCCGGCACGCACTGTATCATCACCCTCACCGCTGGCGATCGTATCTTGATTTTTCTCCCCGCTGAGGAAGTCATCGCCCGCCAAACCGAACACCAAATCGTTGCCAGTCAAATCCGGGTCGAAGGGGTTAATAGTTCCCCCGTAGATAACATCGTTACCCTGGTCACCAATTAAAGTATCGCTCTCCTGGTCGCCAAAAATAATGTCGTCATCTTTGCCACCGTAAACAACATCTTCGTTCTTGCCCGCAAAGATTAAATCCTCTCCAGCAACCCCATTGAGGTAATCATTACCCTCATTGCCAAACAGCAAGTCGCTGTCTATATCTGGGCCAACCGGGAAAGCACTGTTAAGTCCCCCGTAAATATTATCATTGCCCCGCAGCCCGGCCAACAAATCGTCGCCATCAAAGCCATTTATTTCGTCACCGTTATTAGTGGCGAAAATAGTGTCGTTGCCATTAGTACCGTTGCGGGTATTAGTGACAGAACTCGGGCCACGAACACTGCCAATGCTTGGTAAAACTATTTGTTCACAAATGCAGTCAGCATCTTGTCCTTCTTGCGGTGGTAGTGGTGTTGGTGTTGGTGTTGGTGTTGGTGTTGGTTGGACTTGGGCGAAGGAATTCCCAAAGTTAATATTGCTAACATTAGTGCCACTGACAGCAATAATATCAGCAGGATTGGCAGTAGTTTGCGTCCAACCAGGTTGATTTACTTCCCGAACTCGATAAGTCCCCGGCCCTAAATTAGCTAAACTGTAGCCGCCCAAACTATCAGTTGAAGTGTTAACTTCTCCAGCATCTAAAGAGTTATTGCTGTTAGCGTCAAGGAAGATTTGCCAGTTCGGCAAGAGCGGTTCTTGAGCATCCAAAACCCCATTATTATTGAGGTCATTAAATTTGCTGCCGCTAATGCTAATATTTTGGAAATTGCCGAAATTAATTCCACTACGACTTTCGCCACTGCCCAGATTAATCGGCGCCGGATTAGCAGTAGTTTGCGTCCAGCCAGTCTGCTGCACCTCCCGCACATTGTAGGTGCCGGGATTGAGGTTGTTGAAACTGTAATTACCAGAATTGTTAGTGGTAACAGTAGTTTCGCCCGAATCTAAAGAGTTGTTCCCGTTCACATCGAGGAAAATTTGCCTTCCCGAAAGACCAGTTTCCTCCGCATCCCGAGTACCATTGCCGTTGCTGTCGTTGAATTTAAGACCGCTGATGGTGCTTTGTTGGACTGGAGTCGGAGGCTGAGGCGGAGTCGGAGTCGGTGTTGGTGTTGGTGTTGGCGGAACTGCTTGGTTGCCGAAATTGGCAGTGGAAGTTTGACCTGGATCTAAGGGAACGGTTCGGGGGTTAGGGGTGGTTGGTGTAAAACCTGTCGGCACCACTTCCCCGACGTTGTAAGTGCCTGTTTGCAGGTTGGGGAAGCTGTAGCTGCCATCGGTACCGGTAGTAACTTGGATTTCTCCGGTGTCTGAACTGCCGTTGTTGTTAGTGTCAAGGAAAATCGTGACGCCAGGGATGCCAATTTCTCCGGTATCTTGAGTGCCGTTACCGTTGGTGTCGTTGAATTTAATGCCAGTTATGGTGCCCGTCTGCAGGCTATTGCCGAAATTAACTGTAGCAGGAGTCGTTTGACCTGCTGCCAGCGTGACTGCAACCGGATTGGGAGTAGTTGGCTGGCTGAATGGCGGCACGACTTCCCGAACGTTGTAAGTGCCGGAGGGCAAGTTGGGGAAATTGAAACTGCCGTCAGCCCCAGTAGTTGCCGAAGTTTCTGTGGCATCGAGAATGCCGTCGTTGTTAGTGTCGAGGAAAACAGTCACTCCGGGCACAGCAACTTCTCCGGCAGCTTGAGTGCCGTTGCCGTCAAGGTCGTTAAATTTTATACCAGTAATGCTGGCGAGTACAGCGGGTATGGTTTGGTTGCCGAAATTCACCGTAGCAGGAGTAGTTTGGCCTGCTGCCAGCGTGACTGCAACTGGATTGGGAGTAGTTGGCTGGCTGTTTGGCGGCACGACTTCCCGGACGTTGTAAGTACCGGAGGCCAAGTTGGGGAAAGTGAAGCTGCCGTTAGCATCGCTGGTTGCCGAAGTTTCTGTGGCACCGAGAATGCCGTCGTTGTTAGTGTCGAGGAAAACAGTCACTCCGGGCACACCAACTTCTCCGGCTGCTTGAGTGCCGTTGCCGTCAAGGTCGTTAAATTTTATACCAGTAATGCTGCCGAGTACAGCGGGTATGGTTTGGTTGCCGAAATTCACCGTAGCAGGAGTAGTTTGGCCTGCTGCCAGCGTGACTGCAACCGGATTGGGAGTAGTTGGCTGGCTGTTGGCGGGTACAACTTCCCGAACGTTGTAAGTGCCAGCAGGCAAGTTGGGGAAATTGAAGCCGCCGTTAGCATCGGTAGTTGCGGAAGTTTCGCCGGTACCGAGGATGCCGTCACCGTTTGTGTCAAGGAAAACTGTAACTCCGGGAACGCCAAGTTCTCCGGCAGCTTGAGTGCCGTTGCCGTCAATGTCGTTAAATTTGATGCCGGCGATGGTACTCAGCGGTACTGGTATTGCTTGGTTGCCGAAATTAACTGTAGAAGGAGTAGTTTGGCCTGCTGCCAGCGTGACTGCAACCGGATTGGGAGTAGTTGGCTGGCTTCCAGCCGGTACAACCTCCCGGACGCTGTAAGTGCCAGCAGGCAAGTTGCCGAAAGTGAAAGTGCCGCCAGCCCCGGTAGTTGCGGAAGTTTCGCCGGCACTGAGGATGCCGTCACCGTTGGTGTCGAGAAAAACAGTAACTCCGGGAACGCCAAGTTCTCCGGCAGCTTGAGTGCCGTTGCCGTCAATGTCGTTAAATTTGATGCCGGCGATGGTACTCAGCGGTACGACAACGGGAACAGGCTGTGCGGAAAATTCCGAAGTGTTGCCGGCGGCGTCGGTTGCTGTCGCGGTGATTAATTGGCCTGCGGTGACGGCTGCTGGGAAAGTTTGATTAAAAGCAGCGTTGCCGGCGGCGTCAGTAGTTACCGGGATAGAAGCAATTAAGGTTTGACCTTGGGTTCCCGGGGGATTGTTGGCGAAAAATTGGAGGGTGAAATTGGCACTGGGAATGCCGTTGTAAGTTCCCGCGACGGTGACGCTGCCCGCGCTGGCGGTAGCGGTAGTGAGTACCGGGGTGTTTAGGAAGTTGTTAGCACCGGTGTCGGCGTCGCCTGCATCGTTGGCGGTGATGCCGTTGTTGCCGAGGTCGATGCCTAAGCCAAGGTTGGCGAAGATCGAGTTGTTTTGGATGCTATTGCCGGTACCGGCGAGGAGGTTTACTCCTGAACCGAGGTTGCTGGCGATCGTATTTCCTTGACCGGCTGCTGTACCGCCGATCGCATTATTGTTTGCGAGGTTAATCAATACCCCAGTAGTATTGGGCAGCGGAGTCGTACCGTCGGCCGCGACGCCGATGAAGTTGCCGAACAAGGAGTTGCCGACAGTGGTGGGGTCAACAAGGGCGACACCGTTACCGTTGCCGGAAATAATGTTGCGGGCCGCTGGGGTCGTTCCGCCAATGATATTGTTGGTTGCACCTCCCTGGATGGCTACGCCGAAACCACTGTTAGGGACAGCGGCGGTGCCGTCAAAATTAGTGCCGATGAAGTTGCCTGTCAGAATGTTGTTCGTGGCACCGGGATTGACAATGACCGTACCGCTATTGCTGTTGCCGGAAATGACATTCCCGCTAACAGTGTTGTCCCGTACGCCGACGATGCTAACTCCACTGGTGTTGGGCAAGGCGGCGGTGCCTGCAGCGTTGGTGCCGATGTAGTTGCCGAGCACTTGGTTGCCCCCTGTACCGCCGACGATGACGATACCGTCGCCTGTATTCCCAGAAATGACGTTGCGATCCGTCGGTGCAGTCCCGCCAATAATGTTGTCGCTGCCACCGTTCTGAACGGCGACGCCAAATAAGCCGTTGGGCAAGGCCGCGGTGCCGGCGGCGTTGATACCGATGTAGTTGCCCGCTACGGTGTTGCCATTGCTTTCGAGGGAAATGCCGGTGTTGCCGAAGCCGTTAACGATCAATCCGCGCAAGGTGCTGCCACCACCCAAGACACGAAAACCGCTGCTAAGAGCACCTGCACCCGATCCATCGATCTCGATCAGCGGGGTGCCGGCGAACCCCGGTTGGCTAGTGCCGTCGATGATTGTGGGAACGTTAATATTTGGTAAGAAAGAGAGGATCGCGATCGTCTGCGGGCCTGTACCAATGGCAAAGTTAATAGTGTGTGGTGGTGCGGCCGCTGCATTCGCATCCGTAATCGCTTGTCGCAGCGAACCCGGTCCAGCGTCAGCGGTATTACTGACAATAAAAGTAGCCAATGTGTGTCTATAGCCTGCCATTACCTCTGGCTCGATCGCCAATCCTGTTTTAATAGCTCCAGTAGCGTATTCAAGTACCCAGTTTCCGCCTTTTTGGGCACTCCCGGTAATATCTGCTGAAGCAGCAATATTAGCTTTTGTTAACTTGCTCAGCTTTTGTACGAAAGCTTCTCCTTTTTTACCTGCTGCTACGTTGCAACCGTAAAGCAGAATTTCAAATCGATTTTGAAGTGAGTTGACAGATGACGAAAACCACCGTTTCAAACTGTCGCGATATGTTTCTAAATTGTCGGAATTCAGGCTAGTTTGCCCTAGCTGCAAACTTCCCGATTCCCCGTGAGAAATAATGTGAACGCTTTCTATACCTTTGCGGCTCTGCAGTGCTTCGGCAATTTGTTCGATGCCGTCCCGCGCCCGATCAACTAAAATTACCTCTAAACCCGCTTTAACACCGACCGCCAGACTCTGCCAATCTTCAACTGCTGAATCTACGAAGACTATTTGTTGGTTTTTCATAATTACCTTTCCCCCATGCACCTAGGTAGGTTTCAAAAATGTTGTTTCCGTGAGATCGGCGCCAGAACTTCCAGCCACAAATACGGCTACCACAAATCCTGCCTGCAACTCAGTTAAAGTTGTACAGACAAAGCTTTACACTTATCTATTTTTATGATTATTGTAAATTTGTGGGAGCTCGAGAATTGCTCGATCGCACTTTTTTATGCTCAACTTAAAAAAACCAGACCCCAGCTAGAGGTAGGTTGTTCCCGATTCCGGAAATCTTTCAAAAAATATCCAAATAATTTACACAACTTAATGTTGTGTTTTTTACTAAGTACAGTTTGGTGAAAAAGAATCCAACTCTGCGCCAGTTCCAAACCCAGAGAGTGGTAGGTATCCAGCAATTATTCAATCTCAAATCTCAACTCTCAAATCTCAAACCGCAGGACTGGGATTTTGGCAAATTCAGCGTATGGCTCATAACATAGAGGAATAGTCGCCTTCATGGCATCATAGAAACTTGTCCCTCACATAATTGAAATCGATGACCGCTCAAAACTCCTCCGTTTCGCCCGTCACTTGGAAAGAAGACCGAGTTCTGCTAATTGACCAAAACCGGCTGCCGAAAGAATACGCTGTAGTCGAAATTAGTCGCTACGAAGATATGGCTGAGGCGATTAAAACTATGATAGTCCGAGGTGCTCCGGCGATCGGGGTAGCTGCAGCCTACGGGATGTACTTGGGGGCGCGAGAAATCGAAACGGGCGATCGTACCGAGTTTTTTACTAAATTAGAACAAGTTGGCGAGTTATTGCGATCGACTCGTCCCACGGCGGTTAATTTGTTTTGGGCAATATCGCGAATGCTCAAGACTGCCGAGAGAACTAGCGGTTCTGTCGAACAAGTGCAAAAAACTTTGTTAGAAATGGCTAAAACCATTCAAGCAGAAGACTTGCAAACTTGTAAAGATATCGGCGACAAAGGTTTAGAAGTTCTGCCCGCTACACCGGAAAAATTGAACTTACTAACTCACTGCAATGCAGGTGCATTAGCAACAGCAGGCTACGGTACTGCTTTAGGTGTATTTCGTTCTGCTTGGCGAGAAGGAAGACTTGGAAGAGTTTTTGCAGACGAAACTCGGCCCCGTCTCCAAGGTGCAAAACTGACCACTTGGGAATGCGTGCAAGAAGGAATTCCTGTCACATTAATAGCTGACAATATGGCAGCCCACTGCATGAAACTCGGCATGATTCACGCAGTAGTTGTCGGTGCAGACAGAATCGCTGCTAACGGCGACGCCGCCAATAAAATTGGCACTTACAGTTTAGCAATTGTTGCCAAAGCTCACAACGTCCCGTTTTTTGTCGCCGCCCCTCTGTCAACAATTGATTTTGAACTTCCCGACGGCAGCAAAATCCCCATTGAAGAACGCGATCCAGTTGAAATGTATCAAGTTGGAACTACGCGAATTTGTCCTGTGGGAGTCGAATTTTACAATCCCGCTTTTGACGTAACTCCGGCGGAATTAATATCGGGAATAATCACAGAACACGGCACGGTTGCTCCTTGGGCCTTGCAACAGTTTCAGGCAAAACAATTAGTTTAATTATATGTTCCTCAACCGCTCTTTCCACCAGTTATGTAGCAAAATAATACCGCTTTTAAAAAGCGTGACATCTTTAGGGACACGGCAGTGCCGTATCCCTAGGGAAACTCAAATTTTAAGAAATGGTAAAAGCGGGATTTATAGCTGTCGAAACAGGAAGAGGAAAGTTGTTATAACAACTCTAACTCTGCCAGTTTTTTTCGCTACGGTGGCTCAGGCTCAATGGCCGCCAACCTTGAAAGCTCAGGAATCAGCAGCCAAACAATATGTGGCAGCAATGAATAAAGCTCAACAAGCCTACTATATACAGAATACGGGTTTTACAAGTTCTGTTTCTAATCTAGGCCTCGGTATTAAACCTGACCCAGCCAACTACCAATATTCAATTAATACGGAAAACAAAGTTGTCTTTAATTATGCAGTATCGAATCAAGCTAATCTCAAAAGTTTTGTTGGTGGAGTCTTTTTAGCAGGAAACAAAACCCAAACAATCTTGTGTCTAAATGCTAGTCCTGGCAAGATTAAACCACCTAATCCAATGTATGACGGTCGGGATTTATACTGCGCTGCGGGGACAGGCAAAATTGCTCCATAAATCCGGTCTAATTTAGTGTATAATTTGGCAGATAATTGGATAGTAAGCGCCGATTTAGCTAAGCAATTGCGGGAACAAGGAGCTACTTTGCTAGATGCTCGTCAACCTATTTTAAAGTGGTTTTGCCGTCTCCCGCCAGCTATTCCCGTAACTTGGCAGGAATTTTCTCAATCGCACTTTCCCCACAAGGGAAAAATTATCGAAAATAACACACTTTTAACTCAAAAACTGCAAGCAATTGGCATCTGTCAAGACAAACCTGTCATAGTCGTTGCCGATTCCGTGAAAGGGTGGGGCGAAGACGGGCGAATTGTTTGGATGTTGCGGACTTTGGGACACGAAAAAGCCGTTTTTGTCGATGGAGGATATCGGGCTTTAATTAAAGCTGGAATTAATCGAGTAAAAGCTGCAAACAATCCACCGAAAACAGGAGATTTTGTAATATCTCGCCGATCGGATTGGGAAATTCAGCGGGATGAATTGAAAGCTATTTTAGGAGATGAGAATTTAGTCATTATTGACGCCAGAGAGCCGCGAGAATATGCAGGTCAAACACCTTACGGAGAAAAGCGGGGCGGCCACATTCCCGGTGCGGTTCACCTCTATTACAAACAGTTAATGGACAAACAGGGAAAACTGCTGGAGCGCGGGGAAATTGTCGCTATTTTGCAGCAGAAAGGAGTTTCGCAGTCAGCTCAAATTGTGATTTATTGCTCCGGGGGAATTCGCTCTGCATGGTTGACTTGTGTCTTGACAGATGTGGGATTTTGTGCTAAGAATTATGCAGGTTCAATGTGGGAATGGTCGGCTTCGCCGGCAGATAGCTATCCCCTTTCAATAAGCCTTTCAGGGGCGGGCTAGAAGCCCACCCCACAAGAAAATTTAATGTTTGTGGAACAGGCCAGAAAGCCTGTTCTTGAGAATGGTATCTAAATTCCGATTCAACCTATTAACTACAAACGATCGAGGTTGAGAATCTCAACCCACTTGTTCGATATACTGAGCAAGATCGTCGCGCAGGCGGCTGAGTTCGGCTTCGGTGGTGACGCGCACGCGATCGTCCCTAACCGTAATCAGCACTTTCGCAGCAAAAGGAGTTGGCCAGATATTCGGGTTGCAGAAAACTTCCAAAAATACATCTCCTGCATACCGATATTCCATCGGTTTTTGGGGAGAAGCTTTAGCGCCAGCGGTTTTGGCTGCTACAGCTTTCAAGCTTTCCATCAAAGCTGCAATTTCGCTTTGCAAATCCCGCGCGGCTTGCGGGGAAAAGCTAAAGGAGACAGAACCTTCGACTAAATTCAGTGTCAGCGGAGAAAGAGACATGGGCAATGAAATTTAACATACAATTGTTAATGATAAAAAATATAGTAACCCAAAAGAAGTACATTCCAGCTCAATTGGACTGGGAAACTGGTATTAATTAAAAATTGTCTCAAGAAGCTAGGCTAAATTAATGAATATAAATCTAGTCGCAAGCTAGATTCAGCAAGAGTTTTAACCTGTTATGACTTGATAAGCTTTAAACTAGAAACCAGAAAACTTGACGGCCGAGCGAGGAGATTTTATGGTTGCCGATAACCGTTCCGAAGTCCGCAAGGTTTTAATAATTACTTTATTGCTAAATTTGCTGGTGATGGCAATAAAAGCAGCCGTGGGATGGCTGACTGGTTCCCTCAGTTTGCTGGCAGATGCTTTGCACAGTGTCACGGACAGCGCTAATAATATTTTAGGATTGGTAACTAATCATTATGCCAATCCGCAGCCCGATCGCGATCATCCCTACGGACACCAAAAATTTGATGCTCTCGGAGCTCTGGGAATTGCTGCTTTTCTGGGAATTGCTTGTTTTGAGATTCTCAGCGGTGCTGTCGAAAGGCTGATTAACGGGGGTAAAGTTGTCAAAATATCCCCAAATGAACTGTGGATTTTGATGATTGTACTGGGGATTAATATTTTTGTCACTTTTTACGAGCGCAGAGTTGGCCAACGTCTCGGTAGCGCGATTTTAGTGGCTGACGCTCAGCACACGATGAGCGATGTTTGGGTGACAATTATGGTCATCGGCGGGTTGATTGGTGTTTGGCAAGGGCAGGTTTGGAATATACCTCAACTGCAATTCCTGGATGTGTTTTTGTCTTTTCCTGTGGCTGTTTTGGTGTTTAGCAGCGGTTGGAAGGTTTTAAGGGAAAATCTGCCTTGGTTGGTGGATGAAATGGCGATCGCACCGGAAGTTATTCACGCGATCGCGATCGATGTACCGGGGGTTGTCAATTGTCACTCGATCGCCTCCCGTGGCGTGGTAGGGCGTCAAGTCTTTATTGAGATGCACATGATTGTGGATGCTGTGGATGTAGAAACAGCTCACCGGATTACAGAAGAAGTAGAAGCCCGTTTGGAAGAACGTTTCAGCCCTGTACGCATCTTAATTCACGTTGAGCCGCCGGCTTACCATTCCGACCAAATTAGCTACGATTCTGAAAAATGAAGGCACAACCAGTGATTTGGACACGGATACACGGATTAATTGAAGAATCGGGAAAGTATTTTTACTTACCCCAATTCCTCCAATTTTTTAAATCCTATCAATCGGGTTAGAGCGATCGCACTTAATTTAGTTGCTGTTTTCCACAGGAAAAGGGGGGTTTTCCACAGGAATCGGCAAGTTTTCCACAATAGATCGATCGACTGTCGTCGATTTCTGTCTTTCTATTTGTAGAAATTCCAAGTATTTTGAATTTCTGTAGCCATTTCCCCCCGCAAATGCCAAGGTAGCAAAATCTCCACTTTTGAACCGAGAACTCGCAGCCATCTCAACGGGTAGTGCGGATGGAATTTTTACTTTATTTTATCTGGTGCTAGCCTATCTACTCTCGATCGTAGCGGAAATTCTCCTACTCTGTTTTAGCGGACGATTCTCTTAATTCAGAGAAAGATGAAGAAATGTTTCGAGCGATTTGGATTTGGGGGAGTGAGTGCGATCGCGCCTGAGTTGGTGAAAAAGCGATCGCCTTCTGCCAAAATCAAAATTCAAGCCTCCAAAATCGATCTGTTCAGCGATTTCAAAACTGCATCGATGAGGTTCGGAGGGTTAGGAGAAATGCGTTTTACATGGTCGCAGTGCTAAGTATAATGTTGTCGGATGCTTCTGAATTTATAGTGGATGGTTAACTGTGCCAAGCGCGATAAAATTCTAGATAACTCATATTTTGGGCGCAGTGCCACAGTATAGCATAGCAATTTTCGTAGCGCTCTGGTTCTTCAGCTAGTAATTCATCATTAAAAAGCTCTTTTATATTTGCTACCACTCTTGGGAATAAATCACTAGGAATTGCCATCTTGAATATCCAAATATCCATATCATATAGCTCATAAATAGCTGGCTTTGATTTTAGATTTTCAACCCATACTTGAAGCGAGTTTCTTATATTATTAGAAGTTGAACTTAAATTTTCATTTCCTATTGTAAAAATTAATGGAGCGACTATCTTATTGACTTTAATTGAGTTAATCCGCTTATTTATAACATTTAAATTCATTTTTTCAAATTTCCAATCATATAACCTAAAAAAACGATGACGTTTACTACCTTGGAACAGGTGAGGGTTTTGGCGTAACAAACACTTAAATACTTCACGCATTTCTAAGTCTTGAGGACGGGTTTCCCATAAACTTCTAGCTGCATACAAGCGATAACCTTCATCAGTGCCATTCAAAATAGAGTGTTTTAGAAATTCAACAGCTTCCCTATTACTAGGATCGAGCTTCACTAAAGTTTGTGCAATTTTTAACTTAACTTCTTCATTTTGATAAGCTTGTAATAAACAAACTAAAGTAGAAATAATATTAGAAGGAATTGAAAAATTCTCTAATTCGGAAAATTGTGAAATTACCTCTTCAACCCAGCTCTTATGCCTAAGCACATCTAAGAGAGTGATTAACACGTGTGGATTGCCAGGGTCAATTTTCTCTAAATATTTAGCACCGCTAATTCGTAAATAATCATAGGTAAAGGGAGAATCAGAATAGTTTAGAATCAACTGATTTGGCGTGATACATTCGATTAAAGTTCTGACAATCTTTGAAATCAATATGCCAGATTCGGTTAATGCTGTACAAACTTCTTCAAAGAGCATAACATCACCAAAATATCGATAATGATAAGCCTTATTAATTAAAAAATTGACAGCCTTAATGTGATAAGGATTAATTCGCAGTATCATTCGAGCAGCAAGTAGGCGAGTCACATCATCGCCATCATTTTTTAGTAGTTGAGTTAATCGATAGACTACTCTTATTGTATCGGTTTCTTGTAAAGTTGCTCTAGCGGTTGCTTCAAGTGGATCGAAACTTTCTAAACAGATTGACTCACTAAAACTCCACTCAATTACTGTATCAATCATTTCATCACCCAAGGAAAAGTCTCGAAATTCAGAGAGACCGGCGACGCCAATAAAATAGGCTTGAAAACTATAAAATCTCTCACAGTTATCATCAAAATTAAGTAGATTTTTCAATAATTCTTCTTTGAGATTTGGCTGGATGCGGTCTTGTCCCAACCAAAGCAATATCACTTCTTTCCACTGCGGTTCAAAAATGCGATAAATACCTTCATCTGGATTATGAGGAACGTGATTTAGGAAAAAATGCCAATCATCGATCGCCAAGGCAGCAAAATATTCCTGGAATGTAGGATGAAAGAATGCGTAAACAGGTTCATCTGTTGCAGCTTCTCGATCTACCAAATTCAGCCAACCGAGATCCCAGGCTAATTTAAACAGCCTATCGCCCATTTCTTTTTCAATTAAAGTCAGCGGCAACCGAAATCTAGCATCGCTATCCAATCCTGCTATAGACAAACGACCGAGGGCTTGATGTAATTCTTCTTGCAAAATTGGTTGAGTCGCCCAATCAATAACCGTTTGGGATGGTTTCCACTCATAGAAATAGCGGACAAAGTGTTGATATAGTTCTGCTTTGGTTTCTGGTAATTCGACTTGCTTATTTTTGCTGAATATTTGACACAGTAGAGATAAGCGAAGCGGATTTTTTACGAGTTTGCGGATGCGTTCTTTTTGCGGTTCTTGCAGCTTTTTCTGTAACTCCTGTCCCTGTTGAATATTTTTTGCTTCAGCAAACCACTGCTGAATAAAATCATCTACTTGCTCTTGTTTAAACTCCTGAGTTTTGTAAGTATCAAAGCCTGTGAGGGGATTTTTGAGACGGGCATCCCAAACATTGGTTCGACAGGTCAAAACAACCCGCACATTACCCAACCAATCAGTAAGCTGGTTTCTGATTTCTTCCAGGGACAAACAACTGTTCGCCCCTACAGCCATTTCATCAACACCATCGAGTAACAGCCACACCCCACCGTGACGCAACCGTTTCTGTAGAGATGTTTTGTGAGACTTCTCTACATCAATATCGGGATAAACCAGAGCCAAAGCTTCCGCTAACCATTCCTGAAGGATATAGTCTTTCAGTGTCTTTCCTTGCAAACTTGCCAGCGCAATGCAAATCGGCGAATCTTGATTATTTTCCTGAATGTGAGTGGCGATTTTATCTAACAGCGTTGTCTTTCCTGCTCCTGGTTCGCCGACAATAGCAATATGCTTATTTTTTCCAGTAGGGTTTTGTCCAATAACGTCAGTCATGAATTCATCATGCTCGTAAATTCGGGTAACAACTTCCGGTTCTAATTGATGTAACAGTTCCATAGACACATTGCCACTGCGACGCTGCTGCTGTTTCCGTTCGATTAAACCTAGCGGTACAAAAACATTGATTTCAAATCCCATTTCTGTCGCTCTCCGCCTAAAGCGTTGCTCCTCTTGCTGTTCCTTTAACATTGATTGGCAAACTCGCTGCCAATCAATGGCAATGTTTGGCTGTGGCTCTCGCTTGGAATTCTGCAAGTTTGAGTCATGTTCGGCAATAAAGTTTATGGGTTCAAATTCTAATGCTTTAAGAATTGAGATGACAGTACCGCGATCGCACGGCTTGCCATCCAGAAAGCGTTGTACGGTACTGATACTCACATAAGCCTGATTTACAAGATTTTCTTGAGACCAGCCCCGTTTGTCTGGATTTCGTGGCTTCTCCAATTCAGCCATCCGTTGACGAACTTTATCCAAACCTGCGCCATCAATCCGAACACTGCGAGATGCCATAGTTTGACTCATTCCTAACAACTAGAGTGGATGAAATTGAGAATTTTGCATCAGTTGCATAGCCCGCCAGGGGTTTAAACCCCTGGCTCATAGCGAAAGTCCTCTGCAAGAGGACTAAATGCCGACCCAAAAAAGCGCTCTTCAGTCCACTTAAGTGGACAGTAGCTCTTAGCCGTGGACTTGATTCCACGGCGGGACAACAGCACAGGCGCAAAATCTCAATCAAAACTATCCCTAGCATAGTCAGCATCAAGTTTCTTGACCAGTTCAGATCAGTTCACTTTTTTCTGAACCGTTTTGCTCTGGAGAAATTCAGTTGACCCCAATAGCTTGAATCATTAACACTCAAAGGTTCAGCTTATGACAGCCTTTCAACTCAGCCTTTTCCCAGACGAGCCACCTACTCCCATCGACTCCCTTAACAAAAAGAGAAGGGTAAAACTCCCATCCCAACTAACTGTAATTGAGCAATCCTGCACAACCCATAGAGCCGCACAACTGTTGGAGGTATCCACCACAACTCTCTACCGCGCTCGGAAAGAAGGCAAACCTTACCAGAAGGGCGCTTGGACTGCCACCGCTCTTGGTGCAAACGCTTGGACAGTCGTCTACAACCCCTTTAATTCCCATTAACCCTAATTGGAGATAAAACTAATGCTATACGCCTTTGACTGTGACAATTCTTTGTCTTCATTTCCCCAATTCCAAAGCGGAGAAATCATCAACGAGTTAGAAACGATCGCTATCGATATTCTAGAGATGATTTTAGGCGATCGCTTCCGTTACTGTCCCCAAGTTCCCCTAGAAATCATCTGTTCCCGTCCAGAAACTTTCACCCGTCTTCCCATTGAACTTTGGAAATTTTGGGTGAGTTCCAGAGTCGATATCGCCTTGATGGAACGCGGTTATTGTGCTAGTCGCCAAGCCAAACTGGTGATAGAATGTCAATCTCATTGGCACGATCGCCCAGAGGTGCAGGAGCGCGATCGCAAAAAAGCCCGACTCCTTGCATCTGTTGGGGTTCCCTTAGTATACCTGCGCCAAATCGATCGAGATCGACGCTTCTATCGTTTCTACACTCCCAATGGACAAAAAGAAGTCTTCTACAACTCAATTACCCAACAAGGACGGACAGAACTGGAAGCATTTTTGCAACACTATTCAACACAGTTGACAGTTGACAGTTGACTCTTAGACTATAAATTTTATGTGTAAGTCCTGTAATTAACACAGGACTTACAGACGGCATCTATCCAAATCGAAAATCAATAATCGACAATGGTATTACTCCCACTCGATCGTTCCCGGCGGCTTAGAAGTAATATCGTAAACCACCCGGTTCACCCCCTTAACCTCATTCACAATCCGATTCGAGATCAGTTCCAACAAATCGTAAGGAACCCGCGCCCAATCAGCTTTTGCTCTGATCTACTGAATACCTTGTGCCACATATAAATGGAATATGCTGGATGATTAGAAATACCGATCGCAACTTGGACAACGGTACAACAGGGGTGGGAGTTGTGCGGACAAGCTTTACTTTCTAAAATGTTAAAAATTGTGCATTTCCGACATTTTTTAAATATAAGTTGGTGGCACAATTATCTATCTCTAGCCCTGGGCAGATTAATACCTTTATAACCGGGTTATTTACCCTTATTAAAGGCTAATTATGCAGTTTGTTTGTCCATCAAACCCGGTTTCTGGCAACCCGTGCTTCCAGGAGTATATCTTCCTTTACAATCGTGACTTGATTCCGATTTGTGGTATGTTTTGTTGGCGAGGGGATTTTTTAGGACAATGTTCGATATGAAACGTTTAAAATTAAAATCAATGCTGGCGGCGGCGATCGCGATCGCCTTTTGTTTAATTGCGATCGCCAGCTACGCCCAAGCCAACAAGACTTTAACACTGGCGACTTCCCCAGACTACCCGCCCTATGAATTTAAAGATACGGCTGTTAGCGGCAACGAAATTATCGGTTTTGACATCGATATTGCCAAATATATTACTAAAAAATTAGGCTACGAACTGAAAGTAGTTGGCATGGATTTTAACGGCTTAATTCCCGCTTTGCAGGCGGGAAGAGCCGATTTTGTGATGGCTGGAATGACTCCCACAGCAGAAAGGAAAAAAAATGTTGCTTTTTCTGACCTTTACTACGAAGCTCAAAATACAATTGTCGCCAATAAAGGCAGCAATTTGACCAAAGCTGAAGATTTAGCCGGGAAAAAAGTAGGCGTTCAACTCGGAAGCATTCAGCAGGAAGCTGTGAAAAAAATGGCCGGGGTGCAACTGGCTCCTCTGAATAGGATTCCTGACATCATTCAAGAAATTAAATCGAACCGCATCGCCGCAGGAGTGATCGAGGATACAGTCGCTACGGGTTATGCAGCAGCGAACCCGGACTTGGAATTTAACACAATCCCGAATACTGAAGAAAGCGGTTCGGCGATCGCCTTTCCGAAAGGTTCGAGATTAGTTCCAGAATTCAACAGAGTCCTCCAGCAAATGAAAGCCAGCGGTCAAATTAAGGAACTAGCTACTAAGTGGTTTTCTCGACCAATTCCGCAAGAAACTGCTCAAGCAAATCAGCCTGCGGTAGCGTCAAACTTCGGGTTAGATTTTGGCAAAATCTTGCCGAGTCTGCCTTATATTTTGTCCGGGATTTGGGTAACGCTAACTTTTACCTTGCTGTCGGCATTTCTCGGATTTATCTGGGGAATCGTCCTGTCTCTGTTTAAGATTTCTAGCATTAAACCGCTGTTTTGGTTGGCCACAGCTTACACCTCAATTTTTCGAGGAACACCGCTAATTTTGCAGTTGACTTTAGTTTATTTTGCAACGCCCCAGCTTACGGGCTATAATATATCTGCGCTGCAAGCTGGTGTGATTACTTTTTTCCTGAATTCTGGGGCTTATATTTCCGAAACAATCCGCGCGGGGATTCAAGCCGTAGATAAAGGTCAAAAAGAAGCCGCAGAATCCCTTGGCGTTCCCTACAAACTGATGATGGGCGATATTATCTTGCCGCAAGCGTTGAAAAATATTTTGCCTGCATTGGTGAATGAAAGTATTGCTTTGCTGAAGGATTCAGCTTTAGTTTCAGTAATTGGCGTAGAAGACTTGCTGCGCCGCGCTACAATTGTGGGAGCAGAAAAGTATATTTACTTTGAACCTTTGATATTTGTCGGCGCAATTTATTATTTGATGGTGCTTAGTTTAACTTGGGGGGCCAATGTACTCGAACGTAGACTCCAAACTAGCAGTTAAGGTCGATCGCCTGTATAAATCTTTTGGCAATCTGAAGGTTTTGCGCGAGATAACTACTGAGATTCATAAAGGAGAAGTGATTGCCATTATCGGCCCTTCGGGGTGCGGGAAGTCTACTTTTTTGAGGTGTTTGAATTTACTGGAAATTCCGACTTCGGGACACATATACATTGACGGGGTGGATATTACTTTGCCGAAGGCAGATATTCTGAAAATCCGCCAGAAAGTGGGGATGGTTTTTCAGCATTTCCACTTGTTCCCACACATGACTGTGCTGCAAAATGTGATGTATGCGCCTGTAAAGGTGAAGCAGGTGGCTAAGGATGAAGCGCGTCTGAAGGGGTTAGAATTGCTGGAAAAAGTGGGTTTGTCAGATAAGGCTGAGGTTTATCCTTCTAAGCTTTCGGGGGGACAAAAACAGCGGGTGGCGATCGCCCGCTGTTTGGCTATGGAACCGGAGATTTTGTTGATGGACGAACCGACTTCTGCACTCGATCCAGAGATGGTTAAAGAAGTGTTAGATGTGATGAAAGCTTTGACGAAAACGGGCATTACAATGGCAATTGTAACTCACGAAATGGGTTTTGCGCGGGAAGTCGCCCACCGGATTTTGTTTCTGGATGGGGGAAAGGTGGCGGAAGATGTGCCGCCGCAGGAGTTTTTTAGTAACCCTCAGTGCGATCGCGCCAAGCAATTTCTGGAAAAAATGCTTTAATTCATATAAGGATTAGAGTTTTTAACCGCAGAGGACACAGAGGACACAGAGAGAGTTAGAGGAGAAAGAGAAAGTTGCGGTAGGGTGCGTCAGGTTGGAGATGCTCGATCGCCACGGAAAGTATAATAATTTTGATCCGATGATTAACTTGGTAATTCTGTTAGAAAAAGGAGAGAATTCTTTGAATCACCTGGGTATTAAAATCTTTCGGAAAGCGGTGTCTTTCCTGAGCGTGATCGAGAAAGAAAGTCTTGGGATAATAAGCAAGACCGGCTTCCATCTCGCTAATCTTTTCTAATAAGGGTTCGATGCGATCGATTTTGTCGGGATGGCGATGTTGGATGAGAGTCGCAGCATTCCTAAAATGCCGCCCCTCATCCTGCGTCACCAAATGTCCTACGCGAGCAAAGCCCTTCCCATAGTGTTGGTAGAATTCCTTAATATCCCGGTGATAAGACCACACGGAACCCATTTCGTCAAACATTAAACCAACTAGAATGGTGAATTCGTTCTCAATCAGAAACGAGATCGGTTCGAGTTCATGCACCCGACTCTGGTTTTTTTGGTCGATCGCCTCTGGGGACAAACCTGATACCATGTGATAGACCTTACGTAGAGCCACGTAGTGCCGTAATTCGTCTTGCAGCCAAAGTTCGATCGCACTCATGAATTCTAACGAGAACTCCGAACTGCGAGAAAGCAGATGCTCGTAGAGTGGCTGACTGTCTCCCTCAGAGAACACATCTCGGCTCAGGAGATCCATAAATCCAGCCTGAATTGTAGGCGCCACTTCGGGAATTTTAAACTCATCGGCAATAAATTCATCTACACTCCACTCACTGCTAAGAATCGGAATTCCCCGGACATCATGAGTTTGTAATTTCATAGTTTTTCTGATTAGAAGTTAAGTATTCACCAGACGATCGCTCACGATATGCGGAACGATTAAGCAATGTCGTCCGGTGATCGGATTGGTATCTCCGCGCAATACGATGCCGGATGGAGTATCGCCGACAATCCAGGAACCTACGACGAAGTGGTAGCCAAAATATTCCGGCAAGGGTTGATAGGACTGAATAATGAATCCTTCGCGATCGTAGCCCATCGCCTCGCGGGCGTGAACGGCTCCGGCAACAAAATCGCCTGTTTCAATAGAAACCCCAACACCTTCTAGACCGACGAGGGGCTTTTTGACGTGCATTTGGGTCAGTAATGCTGTGGATTCGATCGAGATAGTATCTGTGAAGAAAGTGGGTAGCAAGAATTGAGCGTAAACTGGGTGGTTGCCAAATAATTCCCACATCCACACCATCGATCCTTTATTGCTTAAAATCTGTTTCCACAGCGGTTCAATGATTTTCACGTCCCCTGCTATCAGGCGCGATGCTAGGGCTTCATCTGCGTTAAAGGATTGGCTGGCGAGTTGCAAATCCAGCCAATCAACGATTTTCCACAGCCGCATGATCCGATTATTGAATTGATCGACAAAAAATCCTTCTTCATCCACGCCCAGATGGTTACGCAATCCTACAAGTTGGGTAAAAAAGCGATCGTTTCCCAATTCTTGATTAATAATTTCGACCAGTTGTCCTGCCATCTCGGTATCTTCTGACAGATGCTCGTCAATTAACAAGCTCAGACCGAACTGCTTTAAATCATAATGACGGCTTAGAGTGCGGAATCGACCCGCAACTTCGTCCCAAAAGTTGTTGAACTGATTGGCATCGTTGGGAAGCGATCGCAAATCTCGGCTTTGTTTTTTCATGTCCTCTAACCACAGCCATTGATAGACTGTTTCTGCACCCAAGAGAGGAGTTTCGCCGTTGATTTCTAGAAGGCTAATTTTTCCATCTTCAGTGACGGCAAGATCGAAACGGGTATAAAGAGACATATCTTCTGCTTCGTCAACCCGATCCCACGAAACCTGAATTGCTTCCCAGAAAGCAGGGGGAATAGCAAGTTTTTTCATCCGATTTTCTAGGCCATCAGCGGTGAAAAACCAGTCCAAAAACTCCCGACACATATCCCAAAGAGCCTCAGTAGCATCCCAGATACTCGCCTCTTCCTGGCGCGAAAACATCACCCCAAAGGGACGGTCTAAGGCTTCTGCCCAGTAGCGTTGGTTGATGTCTGCAAGAGGCTGACATTGGTAGGCGTTATCTAATACGTGCTGCTGCCAGTTGCGTCGTCGCTGAAACAAAAAGGGATACATGGTTGAAGCGCCTTGCTAGTGGTGTGGAACTCAAGGATCTACAAAAACAGAGAAAAGAACTAGAGAAAAAATAGTTGTGGGATGAATCGCCGCTCAAAAATGCTTGCATTCTATCAATTCCGGCTGCGCCGAAATGATATCAAATCCGCGCTTCTAAGTCGGGCGTAAAGTCGAATCCCGATGCCAACAAATAATTCGCGCAATTTTCATTTTTTTGACCCCTCCTTCTACAGTCAACAGTCAACAGTCAACAGTCAACAGTCAACAATGATAAGGAGTGCAACCGGAATCGATGTCATTTGCCTCCGCTTCCCAAAGGAGCCGTGGAGCGGACAGAAGTACCAAAGCTCCCTCGTCCCTTGATGGTTCCGCGAGCTGCGTGGCCTGCAGGGCGATTTGGGGTGTCGCCACTGGAGGAAAAGTAGGGAGAATCTAGCGGTATGCCCGGTAGGGGACGAGTAATCTGGGTTCTATCTGGAGTTACAATTCCGATGTTGGAGCGGTAAACGGGTTGCACTGGATAAATCGTGTAGGAGCCGCCGTTGACGCCGTTGACAACTGTTGGAGGGGCATCATCATCGACATCATCGGTGAAATAGAAGCCGCCGAACTCTGGTCGCCATCCGGGGGTAGCAACGCTGGAATTCGATACCTGCGAGCAAATGCTTGCTGTGTCTTCTTGGCATTCTGGCTGCGTGCGATACACAGGCGTAATGCGTTCGTATTCCTGCATTGCGTACCGGAACTGGGCCTGACACTGCTCTTTGGTGAACCCGTTGCTTTGGTTAGTCGCATCTACAATACATTGCTGTTCGGATTCGTAGTAGCGTACTTCGTTGGGTTGGTGCAACATGGTATAAGCAAGATAGCCTAATCCACCGATCGCCAGTACACCTGATGTAATTAGAAGGTAACGAATTGTTGTCGTTCGATTGTTGTTATGAGTCATGGCTAACCGGAGGTTAGAGTCATTATTTCAAAGAACCTGTAATGTGCTGCCACTGAGATAATTGGATTTACACGGTCAGCCAAAGTTCAAGTAATTTACCTAAATCTGTGAGTTGGCACTCAGGACTTTGATTATAGCTTTTACTACATTGCCCGATTTAGGGATTCCTCGAACGCAGCAAATTATATTCCTCAAATATTTTATTTCAAATTCGCCTTTTTTGACTGCGCTGATTTCGCTGGCGATCGAGTTTAGCTAAAAATGCACCGGAAACATCCGCCAGAATGCTAATTATCCGATACAAAGCCACCGCACTCAGAATTATACCCGTAGAAAAGCGATCGGACAGCAGGGCGATCGCCGTTGCTTCAAATACTCCCATTCCCCCCGGTGCTCCCGGTACAACTAAACCGACAACAAACGCAAAACAAAAAGCACCGAACAAGTTGGGAATATTGCTAAAGTTCACCGGAGTTAAAGCCGTTACAGTTAGCAAAAATCCGCAGCCCCGCAATCCGATAAAACACATTTGTCCGATTAACGGCACTAAAGGATAGCGTTTAATTGGTAAATTAATTTTGCGGTTAGACTTGACATTCGATGTTTTTTTAGCTATATTAGAGGTAGACTCTGTAGGAAAATTTAGTTCCTCGGCGACAGCCTCCTCAGCCTTTGAATTTTCCCCATTGTTCTTGGATAACTTCAACCGCTCTACCAAGAGAACGATCGGATTTAAAATTCGTGGATGAATCGCGGTTAAAATGGCAGCACAACCGACAATCCGCAAAAACCAATTGAATTTGTCAAAACAAATCAACCCAATCAAAACGCCAGCCGAAGCCATCAGCAGCGGTTCCAGCAACACGCTGAGAGTAGCAGCTTTGGGGAAAATTCCTGCCTTTTTTGCGTCCAATATTCGACCCCAAAAATGCCAAATATTCCCCGGTAAATACTTGGCAATATTAGTTTTGAGAAAAACTTGAATCGCCCACGCTGCCGTTACAGGTTGGCGGAATTCCCGCAAAATCAACATCCACACCCAGCCGACAAAAATTAGAGAAAGTAAAGTGACGCCAAGGGCGATCGCCAGTAGCGGAAAACTTTCGGCTCGAATTTGGATATTCGCGACTTCTCGCCAGTGAGTTAAAAAAGCTTTGGCAATAAATAAAAACGTCCCGCCCAAAATCAAATAGCGCAAATAAGGCTTTAAATGCGATTTCGCGATGTTCAAAAAATTCTGAATTCGATGCAATTGTGGTTTTCCCATTTTTTGATCCCGATTTTGAATTTGGGATTAAGTTATAATCTTTTAGATTTTATATTTTAGAGAGGGTAAGGCGGAATTGTCGTTGATTTACACGGCACGATATGACGGAATAAAGCTGTTTAACCTAACTTGTGCAGACCTCTACAGACTGTTCGTAATGCCCGCATTAAAGACTATCTAGGGCGTTTTTAACCACAAACTTAAATTTAAAATCTAAAATTTAGATCGATATACCTCACTAGGAGTACATTTCTATGCCCGGCCCGAGCCCTGACGGTTTTTCCTATCTTTTAGATGATAGCCCCAACAGTTTCGCCTTGACTCCGGGCTTTTTGACTCCTTATCCTAACGGATTTTTTGCCCTCGGCGGCAACGATTTTATTGTCGGTTCGTCGGATGCCGAAATAATTAGCGGCGATAATGGTAACGATCGCATTCTCGGCGGCAGCAATTCCGATACGCTCTTAGGGGGTGCAGACAACGATGTGCTTAACGGCGGTGTCAACAGCGACATCCTGTTTGGCGATGCCGGCAGCGATACCTTGCAGGGAGGTAAGGGAGGGGACGCCCTCAACGGTGACTCCGGCAGCGACGTTTTAGTGGGCGATGGGGGTACAGATACGCTGACAGGCGGTTTGGGCCCAGATACCTTTGTCCTCCGCAGCGATTCCGCAGTCTCCGATCCGGCTGTGGCAGACGTTATTACTGACTTTAACAGTTTTGTGGATTCGATCGGACTGACTGACAATCTTACCGAAGCTGACTTGATTCTCGAAGAAATATCGATCGCCCCCGGTATTTCCAATACATTAATTAAAATTCGCCAATCCAATGCTATTTTAGGCTTGGTAGCCAACGCATCTCCACAAGACCTCGCCTCTACATTCATCTCTGCAACTACCGTATTGGGCAACCAACTAGATCAAGCTCGCGATTTAGGCGTTTTGGGCGGCACTCAAACGATCGCAGACTCGCTTAGCAACGCCCGGCCAGACGGTCTTTACCGCTTTACTTTGCCTGCAACTAGCGACTTTAAATTAACTGTCAGCGGTTTGACGGCGGATGTTGACGTTGCTGTGATTAAAGATCTTAACAGCGACAATTCTATTGACTTTACCGATATTATTGCTTCTTCTCAAGAACCGGATTTATCGCCGGAGTCGATCGACATCGACGGTTTAGCCGCAGGAACTTACTTTGTCCGAGTTTATCAATACCAAGGCAGTACAAATTTCTCCCTCAATCTGTCTGCAACCCCGGCAACTGTTTTTACTAACAATGCGAGCAACTTGCAGGGTTTTGACTCTCGTTTTGGGTTCGGTTTGGTGAATGCAGCAGCGGCAGTTGCTAAAGCTCAAGGTACTGCAACTTTTCCTGATGTTCCCGACTTGGGTGGCGACGAGTGGGGCAGAGATTTAATTAAAGCTCCAGAGGTTTGGGCCCAGGGCTTGACTGGAGACGGAATTGTGGTGGCAGTTATCGATAGCGGTGTTGACTACAATCACCCGGATTTGACGGGGAATATTTGGAGCAATGCGGGGGAAACCGGCGTTGATGCGATCGGTCGCAATAAAGCTAGCAACGGGGTTGATGATGACAACAATGGCTTTGTTGACGATTTCCGGGGATGGGATTTTGTCAACAACGACAATGACCCGATGGATGATAACAATCACGGCACTCATATATCGGGTTTAGTTGCTGCGAAAAAAGATGGGGTTGGGATTACTGGAACGGCTCCTACTGCAAAGATTATGCCTTTGAAAATACTCGATAGGGCCGGGGTAGGTAAAATTCGGGATGAAATTAATGCGATTAATTATGCGGTGGCAAATGGAGCGAAGATTATTAATGTGAGTTTGGGCGGCCTACAGTTGAATGCTCAAGAATTGGATGCGATTCGACTGGCTGAAGCTCAAGGCGCGATCGTGATTTCGGCGGCAGGAAATGATGCTCGCGCCCAAGCAGATTATCCAGCTCGGTTTGCCAATGAGGTAGGAATTGCTGTCGCTGCTGTTAACCGAAATGGCTTGTTTGCGGATTATTCTAACCGGGCGGGTTCGGAGGCAATTAATTATTTTGTTGGTCCGGGCGGCGACGGTGGCACGGCGGATTCTGGTGACATTTATTCAACTGTGCCACTTTCTGAACCGGGGATTCCCTATCGATATGTTGCGGGTACTTCAATGGCAGTGCCACAAGTATCCGGCGTGATAGCTTTAATGTTACAAGCTAATCCGAGTCTGACTCCTGCTGATATTAAGAGGATTCTTGCAGAAACTGCGAATCGAGCGGTTTGAATTGGATCTGGTGCGATCTACAATCCTCAATCTTCTACCAATTATTAAAAGCAAACCGTGGGGACACGGCATTGCCGTGTCCTACTCCCCGCGCCGGACATGGCATTGCCCTGTCCCTACTGACGCTTCCGTACAATCAATCTGTATAACTACTTTTGGGAATTGGTATTAAAAATTGGCGGCGTAAGTTAAGTCAAATTGGCGGCACAGGGTGATGCAACAATAGCTTGGTCGATCGAATACTAACTCGTAATTCATCTGACCGTCTATTTTGGTGATCGGCTGCTTTAAGGGGATGCCCTGAATGTCGTATTGGCGGCGTTCTAAGGCACTCCAGTCAATAATTTTAATGTCGATTTGGTTCTGCAACTCAGTTGCGATCAGATATAGGTGCATCTTGTCTTGAACTTTCCCAGTCAGGGGTACTTTTATTAACACTGACTGGGTGACGAGGGGTTTTTGGTCGTTGGGATGCTTTTGGGTATGGCAGCTTTTGAGTTCTATATCGTAAGGTTCTACCTTGAATTTCTCTCCACTGGCGATCGCAGATGAATGCAAATCTTTCAGGCACTTTTCTAGGTGAGGGATCAGCCCTAAGTCTGGATCACACAGCAGTTTGCGAATATTTGAGGTTTCAGTGACTGTCATTGTAGATTTTTGATGTTATGTTTTGATTCTTAACTTCTAGGTTAGCGCGAAAAGCAGCCCTATTCTACTCTACTCGCGACATACTGCCCAAAAACGCCGTTTCTTGGCAGTATGTCGCAGTTAACAAAACATTTTTTGGCAGCAACCAGTTTTTTTTGCCTTAATCCTTTCAAATTATTTTTTGGTAATTTTCCAGAGATTGAGCTCAACATTAGCGTCAGCCGGATCTATTTGATAGTTTTGTTGCTGAATTGCCGATCGCAATGTTGAGGACGGTCTGTATAAAAACAACTCGCTGAAACCGCGGGGAATTTGCGGGGGTTGCGGTTTTGCAAGTGCCAATTCTCGATTTTTGTAGCAAGAAGTGTAACACCGGGGTTCTATTAGCAGTTTGACGTTGGGTTCTAGGTAATAACTTAAAGGCATGATATATGCGATATTGGCATCGCTGATAATTAGGGGATTGCTGGCTTGATTGACACTCCCAGCTACTTCCACCGCGCGCAACCAACCGCTGCCTTTATTCCACCAAATGTTTGCCTGAGAACTAACTCCACCGGATATAATACCTGCGGAAAAAACTGCAACTGTAACTATTTTCCACAGTTTTTGCTGTTTGAAGTTCTCCAAATTGTTACTAATTTTCGCAGACAGCAGGTAAGCCACTGCTATCTGAATTCCCACATAACAAGGAACTAAATATCGCGGATTTGCCGATCGCCTGCCGCCTTTAAGTATATCCGGCAACGCTAAAAATATAGCGGTTGTCGCAATTAATAACAATACCATCAACCACACTCGTTTTGGTGTTTTTCTGCACAGAAAATAAAGGGCATAGGCGACTAAAGCTAGAATCATTGTGGCAACAGGAACTAGCAAGGCTAGTTGTGTGGCGTTGGCAGTTCCATCAATGCCAATATCAAAAAATGCTATGGTGACGGAACCAACCCACCTGCTGACTAATCTTAAGAAACCTGTCTGTTCAGCCCATGCTGTTGTGCTTCTAACTTGATTGAAGTTTTCTACAGTATTTACGAGGGAAGGCATGAAGCCTATCAAAGCGATTAAAGTTGCTACATAATAGGAAATGAAGGTTTTCACATCGCGCCAGTTGGCAATGACTGCGACGTAGATTGCGTGGGCTGCGGCGACGCAGACAAATAACAAGTGGGTGTACAATCCCAGTGTTGCTGTGCCTGCATAAAGCGCCCTGGAAAGAACGAGGGCGAGAGCATTTTGATTTGCGTCAGGCCGCATTGCTCGCAGCAAGGCTGCACTGGATAAAATAGTAGTTAATGTCCACAAACTGTACTGTCTTGCTTCTTGGGCAAACAAGATGTGGTAGGGAGAAATTGCGAAAATTGCGATCGCCATCCACCCTACTACTGAAGATTCAAATAACTCCCAAGCCAGCCAATAAACTGCGGGAAATACTAGCAGGCTAATCACGGCGGCCAAACTTCTCATTGCTGAAACGGAACTGCCGAACCATTGCGCCCAATATCGCGCTAGTACATAATACAGAAGAGGGTGTTGGGGGTCTTCTGTTGCTAAAGAATTCAGGGTATCCTTTACAGTTTTTTCGGAATTTATCTGCTGATATTTTTGTAAATCCGCAGGCGAGGTTATTTTTTGGTACGAAATTTCTTTGATTAGTTCGACTTCGGTGTAGCCAGAAACTCTCAAAGAAGTATATGTTTCATCTATCCAGTAAAATTTGCGATCGAGATTGGCGAAGCGAAATAAAATACCTATGACTAATACGGCTATAATTAAAAATCGCAGCCACTTGTCAAGTGAAGGGTTGTGAGAATTTAGTCGATCGCGCTCTTTGGTAGATTCCATTTTATAACTAGCTAATCTCGCACAAATTTTTTCTGTTACCCCACCCGTAAGGTGCGCTAGGCGCACCCTACTAACTTAACAGCCAGAGAGAGGATTTCAGTCCTCACTACGAACAAAGGAATGATTAATCATCCACTCCTTCAATCGGCGCAAAACCTTGCCGCTGAATATTTTCGGTTATGGTGCGGGGTTCGAGGAATTGCAGCAAATAATCCGGGCCGCCAGCTTTAGAACCAACTCCCGAAAGTTTGAATCCTCCGAAAGGTTGGCGCGATACCACAGCGCCGGTGATTCCGCGATTGATGTACAGGTTTCCGACTTCAAAATCGGATGCGGCTCGATCGATATGCGAAGGCGTGCGAGAATACAATCCGCCAGTTAAAGCAAAATTCGTGCCGTTAGCAATCGCAATCGCTTCGCTGAAATTCTTTGCCCGAATCACTGACAAAACCGGACCGAAAATTTCTTCTTGGGCGATAGTTGCTGTGGGCGATACTTCCGTAACAATGACTGGGCCGACAAAATAGCCGGTTTCCGGTGCGGGCATTTCTAAAGCTATTTTAGCTTCGGCGCGGCCTGTTTCGATGTATTCGCGGATGCGCGAATGGGCATTTGCATCGATCACAGGGCCAACTTGAGTGCCGGGATTTTCTGCTGCGCCGACATTGAGCGATCGCGTCGCTTCTACCAATCTTGCCACAAAATTATCGTACACCGATTCGACCACAATTACTCGCGAACAAGCGGAACACTTTTGGCCGCTGTATCCAAATGCCGAATAAACTACGCCTGCAACTGCTTGGTCTAAATCCGCACTTTCATCGACAATAATTGCATTCTTGCCGCCCATTTCAGCAATTACTCGTTTCAGGTGTTTTTGTCCAGGCTGCAAAATCGCAGCATCGGCATAAATCTGACAGCCAACTTCCTGAGAACCGGTGAAAGTAATCATGTGAACGTCAGGATGTTTCACCATGTAAGCGCCCACGGTTGAACCTTTGCAAGGCACGTATTGAAATACGCCTTTGGGAATGCCCGCTTCTAGCAAAATTTCTGTGATTTTTGCTGCAATTACTGAGGAAACTTCCGCAGGTTTGAGTAAAGTACAATTACCAGCAACCAGCGAGGCAACTGTCATGCCGACAGGAATTGCGAGGGGGAAGTTCCAAGGCGAAATGATTAAAGAAATGCCGCGCGGCTGATAGGTGTAGCGGTTAGTTTCTCCGGGAATGTCGTAATTTTTCCCTTGTTCTAACCGTTCCATTTCGTCGGCGTAATAGCGGCAAAAATCTATAGCTTCGGAAACTTCGGCATCGCATTCTCTGACGGGTTTGCCGACTTCAAACACCATCCAAGCTGACAGTTCGTGCCGCCGCTGTTCCATCAACTCTGCGGCTTTGCGGAGGACGCCTGCGCGCTGGCGGACGGGGGTTTTCCGCCAACTGGTAGAGGCTGATTTTGCTGCTTCAAGGGCTTGTTTGGCCTGTTCTTCGGAAAGCAATCCAATTGTGCCAACTACTTCTGTGGGATTGGAAGGGTTGAGGGAATTAACTGTTGCTTCAGTATTTTGGTACTCGCCATTGATTAGGGGTAAATAGGTTTTACCTAAGTTGGCGCGCACTGATTTGATGGCTGTTTCTGCTTGTTGCCGCAATTTGGTATTGGCGTAGTCGGTATCGGCAACGTTGGGAAATACTTTGCTGTAAACTAGCTGATCATTTCCATTAGCAACTGGCGCGGCTAACAATTGTTCGATCGGGATTTCTTCGGAACTTTGCCGGA
This sequence comes from Microcoleus sp. B3-A4, assembly GCF_036705385.1. Lineage (NCBI taxonomy): Bacteria > Bacillati > Cyanobacteriota > Cyanophyceae > Oscillatoriales > Microcoleaceae > Microcoleus > Microcoleus sp. B3-A4. Next base: position 89,122 of record NZ_JAUBUI010000002.1, read on the forward strand.
TGAAAGAACTGTTGGCGGTATTTTCCAGCAAACGGCGGATCAAATAAGCCATTCCCGGCAGCAAATCGCCGTAGGGGCAGTAGACTCGAACGCGATAACCCCGATCGACCAAAAGCTTAGCCAATTTGTCGCCCATGCCATACAGCACTTGCATTTCAAAGCGGCGGCGCGGTATATTGAGAGTTTCGGCAATAGCGATCGCCCTCGCTTGCGATCGCACATTATGACTGCCAATAGCTGCATACAAATATTCGTGATTTTCTAGCAGCAACTGCGTCATCTGCTCGAAATTGGCGTCTGTAGTAACTTTGTCATTGTAGACCGGCTGCGGCCAATCTTTCTGCATCGCTTTGATAGTTTCCTGATCCCAGTAAGCGCCTTTTACCAGCCGCACTGTTACCGGATTTCCGCGTTTTTTTGCCCAGGAAATCAGGTTTTGCAAATCTTGGGCACTGTCGCGCAAATATGCTTGCAATGTAATTCCGATATCCGTGCGACTGCGAAACTCTTCCTCTAACAATAAGTCTTTGAGAATTGTCAGAGTTAAACTTTTGTAGGCATACTGTTCCATATCGAAATGAACAGCAGCGCCCAACTCCTTCGCGCGGCGCAGTAACAGGCGAATTCTCTCGCTTACTTTCTCTTCGCTACCTTTAGCATCCAACGGGTCAAACTGAGAATAAAAAGCCGTTAACTTTACCGATACTTGCACTCGCGGCAGAGTTTCGCCCTCTGCTTTGTCAATTGCATCTACCTGCGGCCAATTCTTCGCTGCATTGGCGAGTTCAGCCATCAATTCCAAATAGCGGTTAAGATAAATTTCCGCCTCAGTTTCAGTGATGACCGCTTCCCCCAAAAGGTCAACTGTAAAACCCATTTTATCTTTGCGAAGTCGCTCTAAAGTTTTAACTACCTGCTTGATATTTTCCCCAGAAATATACTTGTGCGCCAATGTTTCCACAGCAGGCGCAACCGTCGTCGCCGCCAATTGTCCAGGAATCGACTCAGCGTTAGTAAAATTGAGCAATTTTTTCAAAGCTTCGGGCAATTCTACCTCTTGGGCCGTCAGGTATTCTTGCAAGTGGCGGGCAATTTCCGGCTTGCTGCGGAGTGCCGGCAAACAGTCGATGAATCGAAACAATTGCACCCGCAGTCCGGGGCTAGCCATCGCCCAATCCATGAGTTTGTCGTCCCAGCGCATTTGGTCTTGGATTTGCCCGAAAAAAGAGCGCTTTTTCTCTTGAGTTAGACGCAGGATTTCTTTGGCAATTTCCTGGGTTTTTGCTTCGTAGATGTTTTCAGATACTTGTGCGATCATTGGTAATAAGTAATTTGTAATTTGTAATTAGCAACAGGGGGGGCTTATGTATTTTGTAACTACCCCCTGATACAATTATAGTTGCTATTTGACTTCTATTTTAACTTGGTAGTTTGCTTGGCGATCGCCTGAAAGTTCAATAGTATAATCGCCGCTACTGGTTAGTTGAGCTTGCCACTGACCTGTGCTATCAGCAGTACCTAAATTTTCACCGTTAGGAGCAATAATTGCTGCGCTAACTTGACCTTCTTGAACATTTATTGTCATGCTTTGGCCGCTATTGCACTCCAGTAAGTAGCGCCTGGATATGTTGGCTCGCAAACTATTGCTCAGAGTAGTTCCCGTAGCACCGGCTTGAAAGTAAACTCGCTCGGTTACAGGGGTTTCAACCGCAGCGGGAGAAGGAGAAGGAGAAGGGAACGGCAACGGCGACGGCGAGGGGGAAGCTTGTTGCGGAACGGCAGACAGAGAGGGGATTTGAGTGGGACGGGGCGACGGAGGGAATGTGGCTGGCTGTCCATTTCCAGGGGCTGGGGGAAGTCCGGGCCGACGGTTGACGGGTGCTGTTGCGACAGGGGGAGGGCTTTCGGGGAGGGGTACGTCAGCGGGTAGTTTGATTTGAAGGTTCGCTCTTTCCTGATACATTCTCCACGCTAGCAAACTGCCGAGACTAAGGACGGCACCGACTAACATTCCGCTGAGAAAAACTGCTAAGATTTGCCACGAGCGAGCTGGTTTGGGTTCGGAGTTGGCACTTGGAATTGTTGGACGCGGATAACTTGCAAGTTGAGTTGTTTCCGGCGCGCTATCGGTGGCAATTGGAATTGTTTCGGCTTCGTCGATTGGCGCTGAAATATCTTCGGGCGCGGCAATTTCAGCGGGAGTTTCTACTGATGCGGAAGTTGAATCGGCCCTGGCAATTTCACTGCGATCGAACTCATCGTTGGTAGGGGAAATTGTTTCCGGTGGCTGAGTCAAAATTTGTTTTTTTTCCTGTTCGTCGCTCATGGGGCTAAATTTATTTTACAAAGACCGCTTTTAGACATTTTACGTTACTGGTGCGATCGCCTGCACTGCACCAATACAGCACGGCTATTGACAAAATGCCGTCCGTGTCGCTCGATAAATCTATCTGCTGGGGCGATCGCAATTTACCAACTTTCGGTAAATATTGAGCACAAATTGCGATCGCAACTTACTACCGGGTTCAATTATTAGGCAAAGACTGCCAAAAAGGCCGGTCTTCTGGCTTCCTCACAGTATTCGTCGCCGACTGCACGTTTCCTTTCAATTCTTGATAATACCTGTCATCAAGAAAACTAACGCTGACGCCAGCAGGAAGCAGCAGTTGGCGCAATCTTTCCTGAGTGTAATCTACACCCTCAATCATTGGCCCGCGCGGATTTGAAACTAACAATTTGCCGTTAACTGGCACCGAATTGACCATATTAGGCCACCAAGCATAACCGCTGTAGCCAAACATCACCGGGACTTGAATAATTTGGTCGTCTCGCAGTAAAAATTCTCTTTTCAACTTCTCTATAATCGGATTAAGTTTCTGATTTTGCAAATAGAGATTGTGTTGAATTAAAGCGCGATTTTGCAAGGCGGCGCTGACAGTTGTTTGAGTGCTCAAACCGCGATTGATTGTCACATCGCCGTAACCTCTTCCCTGCAATTCTTCCAACAGCTTAACTCCGGCTTCGGGACTGGCGATCGCCATTACATATTGTCCGGGAGTTTGAGTGGGAATAAAATTGATAATTTCATCGACTTGGCGAGTCAAAAGCCAAGAAGTATCAATATCCACTGGCGGCCCTTGAATTCTCTGAGCTTGAATAAAATCAAGTACCTCTGGATTAAAACTAGCATTTCCAGAATTCCCGTAATAAACTCGACCCATTGGGTGTCCGGGAATCGGCGGTGTCACCTGCAAATTGCCGTATCCGTCAGACCACTGACTTACAGGGTCTAAAGAACGTGGATTGCCAATTTTTACTACTTTCCAATCCCGGTTTTGAGTTGATTTAAGAGGCGGGTTTTTCTCTGGCTCACTATTGCTTTTTAGGGCTACATTAAACTGGCGTATCTCCGATTCTTCGGGGAGTTGAACGTATCCGTTTTTCTGGGTATCTTGCATCCAAGTGCGATCGCCTTGGAGAATTTTTACCTTAGCGCCCGTGGGTTCTACTGCTTGTTTTAGTTGCGAGATAAATTCGCTGTTTACAGAGCCTCTGTCGCTGACCTGAACTTCGGTTACTGGTGCTGTATTGGGCGCTATCATCCAAGGACTAACGCCCATTTGAATAGTTGTGGAAGCGATTTCTTGACCGTTGTTTTGGGCAGTTGCTTTGAGATTAACAGTGCCGTTCCAATTGCGACCGGCAAATTGTTTGGCTTCGACACCTAAAACAATATCCGTGCTGAAAACTAGAGGTTTAGCACCGGATATATCTACAGGTTGCCAGCCGTCGCCCGTCTTCTGAAAAACGCTGATGTGAGGGCTAGCAATGCTGTCAGCCGTGATAAATAACTGAGAGGTTTTGAAGTTTTCAGACAGGTTTAAGTTAACTTGAGAAAGCATTGCTGCACGGCGGGGAGCCATAACTTTGGTTTGTTTCCAAGTCGGTATCTTGCCGCGATCGTTATTGCGATCGTTAAATAAAATTAACGCGCCCTTGGACAAAGACCATTGTTCTTTTCCGGCTTCGTCTTGCTCGTTAATTTGACCATCTCTGTTGGTATCTCCCGCAAAGAAAAAGTTCGGCGGCGACGCAGCAGGCGTAACTGGGGCGGGAGTTGGTGTTAGAGTTGATTCAGGAGTTGGTTGAGAAGTTGCTTGCTGATTTCTCTCTAACTCTTGTCTTTCAAGTTCTTGTCTGGCTAATTCTTGCTTTTCAAGTTCTTGTCTTTCAAGTTCTTTCCTGGCTAACTCTTGCCTTTCAAGTTCTTGTCTTTCAAGTTCTTTTCTGGCTAACTCTTGCTTTTCAAACTCTTGCCTTTCAAGTTCTTTC